>NZ_JACFQU010000016.1:0-96347 GCF_016101285.1 Gilliamella sp. W8136 | reverse complement strand
GCTACTACTCAGAAATCAATTTTTAACTGGTATTGCGTTAATTTATTACTGTCATTACTAAGTTATCTATCTAATTTAAATTAAAAAACTTTTTTCAAAAAAAGATTGCAAATTATACGAGATAAGGTATTTTTATAAACCATTTTAGATTACTTTTATCACAAATTAATTTAAAAGAAATATAATTTATTGGCTATTCTAATTATATTCATGTTTAGTCTAAATAAAAAATAATACTAAAAATGGCATGTAAGGTATCAAAGAATAATAATCCTAGATTTAAAGATCTCCTTAGTGTTGCCATATTGTGTTTAAAAATAATTATTATAATATTTTGTAGGTTAAGGAATGAGCAATGTCATTGTCAGCAGTAAAAGAATGGAAATTTCCAGTTATTATTAATAGTAAAAAAGATCTTACAGTCAATAATTATTACAGTGCCTTATTGAAAGCGTCAAAAGGATTTTATCCAATTAGTATTAATCAGCTTATACATATGGGCATTCACTTTGATAAAACAGTACTTAAAGAATTAGGTGATGAAAACGAACGACAGGTTCATTGTATTGCCGATGGTGAAGTAGTTGCTTATCGAATTAATGATAACTATCAAAATATTAGCTATGGAGATACAGTTGCTTTCTACTCAACAGGTTTTGTTTTGGTACGTCATCTACTCGAAATGGAGCGAGTTGAAGAAAAAACAGAATCAACAGAGCCTGATACCGAAAATAGTTCAACAACAGAAAAACCTGCAGAAGATAATTCTCCCGCATCTTCTGCTTCTAAGACAAATGATACTGCAACTTCTACTAATTCAACGGCAGATAAAGCTGATACTACATCAGAAAATACCCCCACTGAACCGGAAAAAGAAAAACTGCCGCCGCATCAACTCTATTTTTATAGCCTTTATATGCATCTGGCCGATACTGCTTTTTATGATAAAAATTCTAAAACGTCAACACCTTCATTTTGGGAACAAGATATTTATCGTGTTCTACCTGACCATAAAGAATTGAATAAGGTAGAAGGATTATGTATTCGCGATAAAGCGGACAATTCAAAAAATGACAGTATATTAGCGGTATTACAAGTCGGTACCAAAGTAAATTTAAATCTCAATTTACATGACGAAAATCATAATTGGTATGCTGTTACAAGTTTAGCGGAAGGTTATTCCTCTATTCCCGAGTTAAAATCAATCAAACACACTCAAGGTGAGGCTCAAACAGACATTTTAGGTTGGATTTTTATTGGTAAAGAGATGACCTCGCAAGAATTTGAGATTTTAGAATTAAATGAGCACAAAAAACTTCTTTCAGGTCAATCTACAGAGCTTAGCATACTAACAAAAGAGTTTAATGCTACATGTGCAAGTTCTAAAGGATTAAGAGTTCGAAAAGATAAAAAAATCTTATCAATGCTACCTGGAGGAACCCAAGTTAAAATATCGGGAAATAAAAAAGCAAAACATTTTGTTGAGTTAACTGAAGTGATTCGGGATGGTAAACCCACCATTCCTTTACCAAAGGAAAACACAAAAATTTGGTTTGATTGCCTTGAAAGAATTTCCCGAGGAAAAGAATACAATGAAGTGGTTGTATTAGATACACCATCTCCAATAAAAGCTGGTGATTTGATTGGGCATATTGGGCATGACCATACCCCTAAGATATCACTTTCTCAGAACAACACTGAAATTAAATGCGAAACCAACTTGCATGTTGAATGTTTTACCTGTGATGACCTGCCTAACTTTATTGCACTAACTCAAGCAGAAGCCAGTAAGCTTCCTGAGGAAGAGAAGACCTTATTAGGTATTTCGAAACAAGCAAAACTACTTAAATCACCGAAAGATGCAGACACAGACGTGGGGCAACATACTGAGATTAAAGTAATCAGTAAAGATATCAATGTCAAATGGTTACAAATCGAAATCACCGCATCCAAAACTAAGAAAAAAACAGTATGGATAGAAAATAGTGAAGAGATATCAAAAAGCATAAATGCAAAGGGTAATATCTCTTTAGCGACTGATAAAAAAGCCTGGAGTGAATATCCATTACAGGCAAGCGCATTAGCGAATAATAGTTCGATTATTGATACTCCATTATTACTTGATATTAATAATGGAGTCTTTAAAAAGTTGAGTCATCGAGCTATTGATAAAGATGGCATATTATGGATTTTTATAGAGCATGCTCTTGATAAAAATAATGCTCCTATCCGTGGTTGGTTAGCCATAAATAGTGAAGGCGTAAAAAAAGTGAGTTGTTGGGATTGGTTTGATTTTAAGCTGATAGAAGAAAAGGCGACTACAAAAGAGTTTTATTTAGATGTTAAAAAGTCTTTATCTAGAGATAATACATCTCTTGGATCCTATAAACCGACGTTAAAAGAGACGTTAACAATTTTAGATAGGCAATATCATTTAGACCAAAAAAAATATGCCAAGATAGATGCAAAAAGTTTCAACGGAATCACGGATAAACCACAATTATCATCGGCACTTTCACGTTTACTGATTAAGAGCGAAAGTGAATGGTATAGTGAAATTGATGCACAAGGCAAAATACCCAAATGGGACGCCTTAGATAGTGAATTTAACGAGAAAGCAAAAAAAGTCTTGAGCTATTTAGAAGATGGTGATTCGGCAAAATGTGATGCTTATATAAGTACATTAGCAGAAAATGAACGAGAATCGGTAAAAAGAGGATTAGAATTAAAACGTCGAGAATTGCAGGCACAAGGAATCAATAATAATAAAACAATCCAAGATTTTTGTTATACAGAATTAAAACAAAAAGTAGCGCTTTGGGATAATGAAAAAGAAAAGATAAAAAAAATGTTATGGTGGGATGATGTTGCAAAAGGTTTAGCAAAACAAAACCAACAGAACAAATCAGAACAATCCAAAACGAACAATGAAAGTAATTCTTCAGATATCACGCTACCAGCTACTTTAAATCTTGATGGTCAGGCAAGTTTTATACACCCGATGATGTTAATTAACTATTTTAAAATTAAAGCCAGCCCTTGGCATGAACCTTTAAAAAATCCGCAACGGACTCGTTATAACAGTTCTAAAGACGATAGACCTTGGAATGGTGCTTATGGGCTTGTCAGAAATGGAGGTGAAAGAGCTCATGCTGGTTTAGATATATTTGCACGCATTGGAACCCCTTGTTATGCTTGTTTGGATGGTGAAATTGTTAAATTTGAGGATCAAGGTGATTATGGCAAAGTAATTGTGTTAAAAGTGAAAGGTGATGATTTACGTGCATCAAGAAATAATTATACATTAGAGTTTTCGGGTAAAGAAAAAAATGAAATAACTCAAGCAGTTGATTTTGATATAAATAGTGATTATTTTTATATTAGATATTGTCATGTACATGATACTAAAAAAGTACCAGGAATAAAAGTTGGCAGCAAGGTTAAAGCAGGTGATCATATTGGATATACATCTGACACAGGTAATGCAAAAAACCTTCCAAATACACATTTGCATTTAGAAATTGCTATGAAGCCTCGTTATAATCGATCTTTAGAGAAAAATGAGAAAGATAAACGAAAAATGAGTTTAGGTTATAAAATAAACCCTGCTTTCTTTGTCAACCTAAATCCAATAGATGAAGCAGATCAAAAAGACGCTGTAAAAAAAGGTAATAAATATTATAAACAAAATTAAAGGCAAGGATATGAGTATTTTAAAATCTATATTAATAATTGTTTTGCTTATTCCGCAAGTAACAGAGGCAATCTATCGAGTTTACAACGGAAATATGGGGGGGGATAAAGTTGAATTTTATTTGTTGGCCACACCTGATAGTAACTTTGATATTACTTATATTAAAGACAAAACATATGAAGTTGGAGATATAGGAGGACCTCAAAAAAAAGAAAACGATTATCATTTTAAAAACTTTACAACGATTGATACAGATAATGATAGTGATACTTTAATTATTAAAAATTTTGATTTTAGTTTAAACAAGGTAAAATCAGAAAGTAATTATTTATTTGGGTATTCAGAGAAATTTGGTGATTTTAAATTAAAAAAAGAATTTGAATATAATGTTTTTGCTGAAAACGGTTATGAGCTAACTCGAGTAGAATCTAAACAGTTATTTGATAATACTGAGTTTGAAAATATCGAATTTTTACAAAGAAGCTCAACCAAAGATTTTTATTTTAAAGTTATATTATCCAAAAAGAAAAAAGAAGATATTAAAATTACTGGCATCAATGTTTACAGTAAAAAAAATGGGGAGCTATTACAAACCATAAAGAATTCAAAAGGGTATGTTTTTTATACATTTCATGCTATACAAATTGGTGATTTTGATTTTGATGGTAATGAAAATGATTTTTTTCTTCAGGGTGCCGAGTCCCACGCCGCTAATGTCCCGCAAATATATTACGTCTATGATGAGTCACAAAATAAATATATTGAAGCGAATTTAGAAGGATATTCGATTCAGTTTGATTCAGAAAATAAAATAGCAACCAGTACAAAAACATGTGGTGATGTTTTTGTTGACCCAATGTTTTTTACCAAATTAAATAAACAATATCTTTTTAATAAAAACAAAAAAAAATATTATTACCAAGATCAATACTGCATTTCTTATGAAAATTCTGAGGAAAAATCTATTCATAAAAAATGTACTAAAAAAGAAAGATTGGATTGCGAAAAAGCTGTGGTAGAGGTTGGAGAGGAGCCTTAAACAAAATATTTAACTTGTTTAAGGTAGATAACTTATTAAAAAACTAAGACAAATATCATAATGAATACAATAAAATATATACTGATGATAGTTTTTCTTATTCCGCAAGTAACAGAAGCGGTCTATCGTGTCTACAGCGGAACTATGGGAGATAATAAAGTTGAATTTTATTTGTTGGCCACACCTGATAGTGACTTTCATGTTATTTTTATTGAAGATAAAACAAAGAAAATTGAGTATATGGGTGGGCCAAAAAAAATAAAAAACGACTATTATTTTGAAAATTATACAACGATTGATACAGTTAATAATAATGATACCTTAATTATTAAAAACTTCGATTTTGGCTTAAATCAGGTGAATTCAGAAAGCAATGAATTGTTTGGCTATTCACAGATATTTGGTGATTTTGTATTAAAAAAAGAATTTGAATATAATGTTGTTACTGAAAACGGTTATGGGATAAATCAAGTAGAATCTAAAAAATTATTTGATAATATTGAATTCAAAAATGTTGAATTCTTACAAAGAAGCTCAACCAAAGATTTTTATTTTAAAGTTATACTTTCCAAAAAGAAAAAAGAAGATATTAAAATTACTGGCATCAATGTTTACAGTAAAAAAAGTGGGGAGCTATTACAAACCATAAAAAATTCAAAAGAGTATATTTTTTATACATTTCAAGCTATACGAATCGGTGATTTTGATTTTGATGGTAATGAAAATGATTTTTCTCTGAATAATAGTGAATCTTATGCCGTCAATGTCCCACAAATATATTACATCTATGATGATTCACAAAATAAATATATTGAAGCGAATTTAGAAGGATATTCGATTCAGTTTGATTCAGAAAATAAAATAGCAACCAGTACAAAAACATGTGGTGATGTAATTACTTATTCATCTAATGTTTTATTAAAAGAATTATATTATTTTAATAATAAAGAAAAAAAATATACTTATATAGATAAGTATTGTGAAGCAATTCCAGATGGTGTTAATTATTATTTAAGACAATGTACCAAAAAAGAAAGACTGGATTGTGAAAAAGCTGTAGTAGAGGTTGGAGATGAGCCTTAAACAAAATATTTAACTTGTTTAAGGTAGATAACTTATTAAAAAATTAAGACAAATATCATAATGAATACAATAAAATATATACTGATGATAGTTTTTCTTATTCCGCAAGTAACAGAAGCAGTCTATCGTGTCTACAGCGGAAATATAGGGGATGATAAAGTTGAATTTTATTTGTTGGCCACACCTGATAGTAACTTTGATATTACTTATATTAAAGACAAAACATATGAAGTTGGATATATAGGAGGACCTCAAAAAAAAGAAAACGATTATCATTTTAAAAACTTTACAACGATTGATACAGATAATGATAGTGATACTTTAATTATTAAAAATTTTGATTTTAGTTTAAACAAGGTAAAATCAGAAAGTAATTATTTATTTGGGTATTCAGAGAAATTTGGTGATTTTAAATTAAAAAAAGAATTTGAATATAATGTTTTTACTGCAAACGGTTATGAGCTAACTCGAGTAGAATCCAAACAGTTATTTGATAATACTGAGTTTGAAAATATCGAATTTTTACAAAGAAGCTCAACCAAAGATTTTTATTTTAAAGTTATATTATCCAAAAAGAAAAAAGAAGAAATTAAAATTACTGGCATCAATGTTTACAGTAAAAAAAATGGGGAGCTATTACAGACCATAAAAAATTCAAAAGAGTATGTTTTTTATACATTTCATGCTATACAAATTGGTGATTTTGATTTCGATGGTAATGAAAATGATTTTTTTCTTCAGGGTGCTGAGTCCCACGCCGCCAATGTCCCGCAAATATATTACGTCTATGATGATTCACAAAATAAGTATATTGAAGCGAATTTAGAAGGATATTCGATTCAGTTTGATTCAGAAAATAAAACAGCAACCAGTACAAAAACATGTGGTGATGTAATTACTTATTCATCTAATGTTTTATTAAAAAAATTATATTATTTTAATAATAAAGAAAAAAAATATACTTATA
Source organism: Gilliamella sp. W8136 (assembly GCF_016101285.1). Taxonomy (NCBI): domain Bacteria; kingdom Pseudomonadati; phylum Pseudomonadota; class Gammaproteobacteria; order Orbales; family Orbaceae; genus Gilliamella; species Gilliamella sp. W8136. The sequence goes on along the minus strand of NZ_JACFQU010000016.1, from coordinate 89,564 downwards.
TAGATAAGTATTGTGAAGCTATTCCAGATGGTGATAATTATTATTTAAGACAATGCACCAAAAAAGAAAGACTGGATTGTGAAAAAGCTGTAGTAGAGGTTGGAGATGAGCCTTAAACAAAATATTTAACTTGTTTAAGGTAGATAACTTATTAAAAAACTAAGACAAATATCATAATGAATACAATAAAATATATACTGATGATAGTTTTTCTTATTCCGCAGGTAGCTGAAGCAATCGATCGGGTCTACGTTGGAAATATGGGGGATAGAAAAGTTGAGTTTTATATTAGTGCTATATCCGAAAATGACTTTGATATAATTTATCTTGATTATAAAACAAAAACAATTAGTTATTTAGGTTTGGCTAGAAAAGGAGATGATGGTTATCATTTTAGATACAACATAAATGATAATTTGGATACAAAAGATGAAATGTTTATTAAAGATTTTGATTTTGGTGAAAACCAAATAAACTCTAAAAATAATTATTTAGTCGGTTCATCGCAAACATTTGGTGATTTTAAGTTGGAAAAGAAATTTGAATATAATTTATCTTGGCCATTAATTGATAATTCGGATAAAAAAAAGCTTAATGAGGCAAAACAGCTTATTAAAAATACTGAATTCAAAAATGTCGAATTTTTACAAAGAAGTTCAACCAAAGATTTTTATTTCAAAGTATTATCATCTAAAGAGAAAGAAGATTATATTAAAATTATTGGTATCAATATTTACAGTAAAAAGAATGGCGAATTATTGCAAAGTATAAAAAGTTTAAAGGGATATCCTTTTCAATCTTTTAATGTCCTACAAATCGGTGATTTTGATTTTGATGGTAATGAAAATGATTTTTTTCTTCAAAATGCCGAATCTCATGCCGACAATGTCCAACAAATATATTACATCTATGATGAGTCACAAAATAAATATATTGAAGCGAATTTAGAAGGATATTCGATTCAGTTTGATCCAGAAAAGAAAACAGCAACCAGTACAAAAACATGTGGTGATGTTTTTGTTGATCCAATGTTTATCAAATTATATAAACAATATCTTTTTAATAAAAACAAAAAAAAATATGATTATCAGGATCAATACTGCATTTCTTATGAAAATTCTGAGGAAAAATCTATTGATAAAAAATGTACTAAAAAAGAAAGACTGGATTGTGAAAAAGCTGTAGTAGAGGTTGGAGATGAGCCTTAAACAAAATATTTAACTTGTTTAAGATAATTAAGTTATTAAGAGCTCCATTAAAATTGTGATTGATCAGATAAATACCTAAGAGATAAAAGAAAGATATGAACGAACTACATAGCAGTGGAGTAATGAAAAATATTCCAAACTGGAATCACAAAATAAACTTTGTCCCGTCGAAAAAATAATCTCATATGGAATTATTTAAATGATAAATTTAAAAAAAGTTTTATTTATTATGATGGTGTTTTTTTCTAATTTTGCATTAGCTAATTACACTATTTATGAGGGTACAATTGGAAAAAATAAGGTGGAGCTTTATTTTGATGCCTTTTATGACAATGATATAAATATTATTTATCTTAATAATGATTCTTTTGAGCCAAAGCAACTTGATAATATTCATAATGCTCAAATTGAAAATGGGTTAGTTTTCAACGTTCCTAAAACTAATTTTGGTGAAGATTTTATAGATACCATAGTAATAAAAAACATTGATTTTAATAAGGATCGCTCAATAATCTTGAATCAAAATTTAGAAGGTTATTCTAAAAAATATGGTGATTTTAAATTAGTTAGAAAATTTGATTATGAATTTACATATAATGATGATAATAATTTAAAATTAAAGAATAATATTGAATTTGAAAAAGAAGAAATTATACAAAGAGAATCAACCAAAGATTATTATTTTAAAACACTTGTTTCAAAGAAGAAAGGAGAGTTTCTAAAAGTTGTTGGAATAAATGTTTATCGTAAAAAAGACGGTAGCTTACTTCAAACAATCAATGATTTGAAAGATTTTGGTTTTCTTTCGTTTACTAGTATATATACAAATCGCGATGCCAATTTTGATGGGAAAGATAACGATTTCTATATTTCTAAATCGAAAGAGAGTATCAACGATAGTAATGTAATTGATGCGTATTTTTCCTATGATGAAAAACAAAACAAATTTGTTTATCTAAATTTGACTGGACGATTTATTACCTTTGATTCAGATAAAAAAACCGCAAAAAAAGAGAAAATATGTCCTATAAAAACGGCAATGACAAGGGCTACTATTACAGATTTGTATGAATATTCAGATGATAAAAAATACACTCTTACTAATTCAAAATGTGAATTAATTAAATACTCGGAAAACGGAGAAAAAATTCTACTTTCACGCGCCTGCAATAAAAAGGAGAAACTTTTTTGCCAAAAAGCTAGCGAATTACTGATAGATGAATATGCGGATTAAACACCATATTATAGAAATGCCTATTTTAAAATAGGCATATTAGAGAACAATCAAATTGTTTAAAGGTGTTAATTATAAAAGATGAATAACAACAATTAGTTATCTTTTGTGCTGTTTAAGTAATTTAATAAGTTAAGATGAATTAAATAATGAAAACAATAAAATATATAATGATGATGGTTTTTCTTATTCCGCAAGTAACAGAGGCCATCTATCGTGTCTACAGCGGAAATATGGGAGATAATAAAGTTGAATTTTATTTGTTTGCCACATCTGATAGTAACTTTCATATTATTTATATTGAAGATAAAACAAAGAAAATTGAGTATATGGGGGCTCCTAAAAAAATAGAAAACGACTATCATTTTGAAAATTATACAACGATTGATACAGTTAGTGGTAAGGATACCTTAATCATTAAAAACTTTGATTTTAGCTTTAACAAGTTGAACTCAGAAAGCAATGAGTTGTTTGGCTATTCACAGATATTTGGTGATTTCAAATTAGAAAAAAAATTCGAATATAATGTAGAATGGGAAAATGGTGATGATAGAAATTGGAAAGATTCTAAACAATTATTTGATAATATTGAATTCAAAAATGTTGAATTTTTGCAAATGAACTCAACCAAGGATTTTTATTTTAAAGTCGTATTATCCAAAAAGAAAAAAGAAGATATTAAAATTACTGGCATCAATGTTTACAGTAAAAAAAATGGGGAGCTATTACAAACTATTAAAAGTTCAAAAGGGTATATTTTTCATACATTTCAAGCTATACGAATCGGTGATTTTGATTTTGATGGTAATAAAAATGATTTTTCTCTGAATAATAGTGAATCTTATGCCGTCAATGTCCCACAAATATATTACATCTATGATGATTCACAAAATAAATATATTGAAGCGAATTTAGAAGGATATTCGATTCAGTTTGATTCAGAAAATAAAATAGCAACCAGTACAAAAACATGTGGCGATGTAGTTATTTATTCATCTAATGTTTTATTAAAAAAATTATATTATTTTAATAATAAAGAAAAAAAATATACTTATATAGATAAGTATTGTGAAGCTATTCCAGATGGTGTTAATTATTATTTAAGACAATGTACTAAAAAAGAAAGACTGGATTGTGAAAAAGCTGTAGTAGAGGTTGGAGATGAGCCTTAAACAAAATATTTAACTTGTTTAAGGTAATTAAATTATTAAGAACTTCATTAAAATTGTGATTGATCACATTATTAACTAAGTAAATATCTAAAAAATAGAAGAAAGGTATGGATGAACTGCATAGCAGTGGAGTAATGAAAAATATTCTAATCTTGAATCAGTTAATAAACTTTGTTCCGTCGATAAAAATAATCTTATATGGAATTATTTGAATGGTAGAAATTGAAAATAATTCGTATAAAGTATTTTTTTAAAATAAATAAGCTAGGCAACTATTTAACTAAAAAAGGATTAGTAAATACCTTAATCAAGGCAAAATACAATAATGAAATTTAAATTAATATTAACTATCTTTTTGATGATTTTTTTTGGAAATTCATATGCTGAAAAAGTCACATTTAATATCGATCATAATGTGGTTAACCGCGCAAAATTTAATCCCGAAATCGAAAAAGATTTTATTGAACTTTATCAAAATAATAAATTAATTACAAAAATTCCAAGTTTTGATGAGGATGCTGGAAATCATGTCGAGAAAATATTAACTCGATATGATGAGGATAATATCATTAGGGTGATTACTCATTTCCCTGATCGAGGTCATTTTAAAATATATTATGATATAGGATTTAATAAAAATAGAAATTTATTTACGCTAAATAAAGTAAGTTTCGAATCACAAGTGTGGTCATCGGATACAGATGTTACCACTATTTATTGTTACCATCAAATCAATCAAGAGCTAAATGAGTTAATGAATGATGATGATTGGTTTCATAAAATACGGCCTACCTATTATGGATGGGAAAATGGTACAGTAAAAGGGAATTGTATTGTAAGCAATAAAGTAGTTGATTACGAAAATTCTTACAATATTATTATGAAATCCCACCTATTTGATAAACCCGATAAAAATAATATGACAAATATGTATTTGATCAAGGGAGATATCGTTGATTTAGTACGATCACAAAATAATTTTTATGAGATTAATTATACAACAAAAAAAAATAAGATAATTAAAAAATGGCTTCACTGTTCTGCTATTGATGCTTGTATCAAAGATTAATAAAACAACATACACGGCACGAAAAAACATTTGAAACTAAAATTGACATTGTTGCCAATCCTGAGTTGACTAAATAGAGTTGATGATTGTTTAAAGGTAAAGATTGAATGAAAATTAATTGTATATTCAAAATACTTTTTATTTTATTGTTTCTGTTTAACTTTAATTATTTACATGCATTACCTAAAGAAGGCTGTTGGACTGAAGAAATCTATACAGATAATAATGAAATACCCTATAGTATTTTCTCAATAGAGTTAAAATTTGAGGATAATGACAAAGTTAATGGCGAAGTATGTTCAATTATTCAGTATGGTAATAAAAATGATTGTCCTATTCTTTTTTCTTCTACCTTAATTGACAATAAAATTAAAGTTCATTTTGATAGTACTTTTGGCGGTATAAATGGTTTAGCGGTTATAACAATTCAAGGTAATAATTTAAGCTGGGATTTAATTAATGCTCCTGAAGGTGAATATTATCTTGTTAAAAAAGCATTATTACTTCCAGAAAAAAACTAATATTAGAAAAGCTTTAGAGTAAATCGCTAAGGAGATATTCACTTATTGTTGCGATTTTTTATTTCAAAAGAATTTACAACTTTTACAGTATTAATTGCTAACAAATTGGTTTAACAGTTATATAACATAGTACAAATTTAATATTGATATCGTAAATAACAGATTGTTTATTATAATTATTTTTAATGAAAACTATTGTTTAAGTTAAATAATAATCTATTGATTCTGTTTTATAAAATGGTTACCTATCCATCCGTGAGCTGACTAATCACCTCGATGTGGATAAATTCATTCTCGATAAATGGACATGAACGGGTATCAAATAAAATTAGCTATTTAAAACTAGTAATTTAATACTGTCAGATGATAGTTATTTCCCAAAATATTTTATAAGGAAGATTATAAGGATATTACATAATGAAAAGAATAATTTTTTTATCACTCATTCCACTATTCTTGTTTGACAATGTTTTTGCCAATAATCAAAAAGAACACATTGATATTCGTGCAGCACGGTCAGCCGCTAATCATAGTGGTCCTTTTTGTTACTCTTTACGCATTATTTATTATCCAAATGGTCAAACTAAAGAACAGGGTTGCCAAGGGCATTATAATGCGACAGGTATTTCTGTAGGTAATTGGTATGAATATGATTTATTAGGTATGCCTGTTCGCACGAATTATTATCATCCTGATGAGTTTGGCAAAGATTATAAGATTATTACAACTTATGATAAAAATGGTAAGGTATTAACTAAAAAAATATATAATTATGATGATTTATATGAAACAGAGGAAGAAGAACTTAATGAAATACCTCAATAAAAAATTTATTACAGCAGTCGGATTAACTTGCATTTTGTTGGTAATAAATCTTGCAAAGGCTGATATCGATAACGAAAATAATTTAATCATTAAAGCAGAAAATGGAGATAAGGTTGCTCAGTATCATTTAGCAAATTTGTTGTTATCGAAAAACGTTGATGGAAAATATAATGATAAAATTTTTTATTGGTATCAGCAATCAGCAGAACAAGGATATGCTGAAGCTGAATTTGCTTTATCTGTTATTTATTCAGAGCGCGGTGATTCTAAACAATCGCTTATTTGGTTAGAAAAAGCCGCAAAACAAAATCATACAAAATCTCAATATAAATTAGGCATAGATTATCTATTTGGATTTGGTGTTGAAGTAGACAATTCAAAAGCATTATATTTTTTAGAAAAATCGGCTCAACAAGATTATATACCCGCCCAAGTTGAATTAGGTAATTTATATTTAACAACTGGTGGATTGGGTTCAGATTTAGATAGCTACAAAAAAGGGGTTTATTGGTATGAAAAAGCAGCGCAAAAAAATAATGCGTTTGCTCAACTTAACTTAGGTATTATTCAAATGGCTCAATCAAATTACCAGCAAGCATTATTGTGGCTTAATCAAGCTTGCAAAAATGATTTAACCGATGCTTGTCAACTGGCTTCTAAGATTAAGACCAAAAAAATACGCTCTAAAAATAGATAATTGCCTATTTGATTTTCAGAGAAAGGTAAATATTTCTAGAGATTTATCCAAGTTGATAAAAAAATATTTATAAATAATCATTAACAATTTAATTATGAACGTTGTTGGTGACAAGGCTGAATCTAACAAATTATATACAAAGGATAATTATCTATATTCCCTTGTTTTAGATGGTAATCCTCATAAAAATTAAGGCAATTCTATGAAATTTCTAGTTTTAATTTTATTGATTTTCCCTAAATTACTATTAGCCCAAGAGGTATTTATTGATTCTTCAAATAAGGAATATTTATATTTAGGAAGTACACAAAATAATGAACAGAGTTTTATGGATTTAAACACAGGAACGATAGATTGGATAAATAAAGCCAAAGTAGAACAAATGCAACAGATAGATATGTTATCACCAACAGAATTTTGGAATAAAGTTACCAATAATTCAATCGGGTTTTATGCAAGTGGCTATGAACCATTTTGGAATGCAAAAATAACTAAAAATAGATTACAGTTTCTTCATTTGAAAGAAGACAACATAGCAATAAAAATCGATATAAAAAACTCTGCTATAACAGATAATTTTGTCGCTTTTTTTCATTCAAAAAATGGTGTTATTGGATTAATCCGAGCTCTTAATAAGGAATCTAAATGTGAAATCAATATTGATGAACCTGATTCAATATATGAAATTTTTATAAACTATAAAGGTCAAGTTTTTGAAGGCTGTGCTTATTTAGATAAATTATGAGAAATATTTTAAATATTATACCTAATGGATAAAATATTGAGATCAAAAAAACTTTTTTGTAATAACATTATATCGTTAATTATAAAAAACAATAAACAAAGACAAGTAAGGATTTGTTCAGCAAGGATTTATTAGGAAAGCATATGTTTCGTTATTTTTATTTATTAACTTTTCTATTTTTATCATTTATTTCATTTTTAACAAAAGCCGATCATACTAAAACTTGGATTGTATCAAAAGTATACATTAGCGATACAATCCATACAAAAAAAGTAACTTCAGATGATCCAATATATCTTTATAGAATATTTGAATTAGATGAACATAGTATAAAAACGAATATTTTTTCAGATAGTAATATTGAAACTTGCTTAAATTATAAGATTAAAAAATTTAAGATTAATTTTGATGACTTACTCAATAATAATATGGCAAGAAATAAAGATGAAATTTTAACAGCAAAATCTTTTGATATTGAAATAGAGCAACCAATAAATCAAATAGATATTTTTTGTCCCAATATCAATGAAACTTGGACACTTTATGAGAAAAAAAAGAATGAATATTTAATAATAAATACTTATGATTCAATCTTAGAGTTAAAAAGCATAGAAAAAGAGAACGTTAAACCTAGTTTTTCTTGTCATAATGCCAAAAAATTATCTGAAAAACTGATCTGTCAAAATATGTATCTTTCTGGGTTAGATAAAAGTATTCATGATATCTATTTCAATATAAGAAAGGATTATATCTACAATGATTCTTTACAAGAGTTCGGGGAAATTAACAACAGACAGAAAGAATTTATCAGAAAAAGAGATTTATGTACTGACGAAAAATGTTTAATAGATATTATGTCTGAATACACTATTGAGTTACATAATGATATGCCTTTAATCACACCTTATTAATACTAAGCAGGGGAGCTTTTAAAAGATCAGCAAATTATCTGGTAGATTGGGTGAATTTAGATTACATATTACCTAATAAAATAATCAATGGATTAACAGAATCAAAAACTAGAACATCGAGCTAGAATATCACTCTACAATCATATTATTTTATCTCTGTTCATAATTAAATTTAATTCTGTCAATTATGTTTTTGCAAAACAAGATAGCGAAGATTTGACTAAAAATCTTAATTCTTTTCCTGTTCAATTGAATTGAAGAATGGAAAATGTAAATTTTGCTAATCATTTTAAACTAGATGATTATGGATGTGGTTCAACATTTTGTTGAAAGATAACCAAGCTATTAACGAATGAAGTTATGGAATTATCCAATATTTATTTGATTGAAAATGATTATAGTGAAAATCAATTTTCAATTGAATATCATTTGAATTTTAGTTTAATTGTTAGTTACGAACTTTTAGAAAATTATATTAAAAATCAAAATGATGATGCCTTTGAAAAAAGTATTATAATTCCACTAATAATAGATTAAATTTGTTAATAGTATTTAAATTCATTACACTGAAGTTTATACTAAACCATAATAATAATTATGATGACACTTTTATTATTTTTGCCTTATTTCATTAAGATGCAAGCGTAAGGAAAAATAATACAGCTATCCTATTGAAAAGCAAAACAATAAACCTTTATTTATTCTATTAATGCGATATGAATTTCAAGATAATGCTTATTGGTCTTTCATTCGCGATGATGCTTTTTAAATCTATCATAATAAGAAAACTACATTACAAACTTCATTATATTGGTTACAACATTAGTTAAAAAGTACGTATTATCATTTTAATATCGTAAATAATAAAATTTTAACAACATAACACTATGTTTTTAAAAAATAAATTAATACAAACGATTTATGCCAAAATAGAAAATATTAAATAATAAAATAAGTAATGATAAAAAATGAAACGGTATAGACATCTGAATATTTTTTACAAATATACCGTTGTAATTAATATGTTTATCTAACGCAAATAATTATATAAATATTAAAATAACAAACTAATTATTATTTTAAATAAATCAAAAAAATAATATTTATCTTTTCATAAACAACGTTTATAGTATCCACAAAATTTAATTGTATTAATTTAATAAAATAATATATAAGGATTCATATGAATATGATTAATAAACTAAAACCGATAATGTGTTGTGCCTTAATGTTAGGGTCTGCGAGCTGTTTAGCATCCGAAATGCAGTTAGCTGTTCCTGATCTTGTCAAAGATGGTTTTACTAATAAATTTATTTATAATCAATTCGGTTGCCAAGGAGAAAATATATCACCCAATATTTCGTGGCATAATGTACCTAAAGATGCAAAAAGTTTAGTAGTAACTATGTATGATCCTGATGCGCCGACGGGCTCTGGCTGGTGGCATTGGACAGTAGTTAATATTCCTGTTGATGTAACTGCACTTAAGCGTTCTGCTGGTAATAACCCTGATCTATTACCTAAAGGTAGCCAAGTGGTGCGTAATGACTTTGGGGTAGCGAGTTACGGCGGCCCATGTCCTCCTGAAAAATCTGACCATCGTTATCAATTTACATTATATGCACTTGATATTGATCATATAGACGTAAATGAACAAACTACACCAGCGTTAATTGGATTTATGGTTAATTCGCATTTCATTTCTAAAGCAACGGTAACTTATAATTACTCACGATAAAAAATTTAATTAATTATTGAATAACAACTACCGAATTAATATAAATTCGGCAGTTGTTAGGTTGTTTTACATAAGTACTTATATAGGGATAGTTGTGGACAAAATAAAGCTATTTTTTATTTAATAATTGATGAATTTCAACAATATCTTCTGGGGTTGTTTGGCAACAACCGCCGATTAATTTGGCACCTAATTTTATCCATGTATCTAACTGATTGGCAAAAGTACAGTTGTGATGATGATTTTTATGCCATTGTTTGGTGGTAGGGTCATACTCCTCGCCTGAATTAGGATAAACAATCAACGGTTTACTGGTTAGTTTACTTAGTACTCCTAAAGCAGGTGTAACTTTTTCTAGGGCGATGCAATTAATGCCAACACTGACAATTTGCTCAATGCTATTTAGATATTCAATAACCTCTGTTAATGGTGTTCCGTCGCTAATATGTTGTTGATCTTTTAATGTCAATGAAAACCAGCAATTAACCATTGGAAATTGTTGTATTAATTTAACCAAAGCTTTAATTTCCAAAAATGATGGCATCGTTTCACAGGCTAAAATATCTACACCTGCATCGATAAGTGCTGTAACCCGATCTTTATGAAATGCAATAAATTCACTCTCGCTAAGCTGATAATCGCCCGTGTATTCCGAGCCATTGGCAAGATAAGCGCCATATGGACCAACGGAACCGGCAATTAAGAGAGCTTTATCCTGTTTTATATCGTTTAGATATTGCATTTTTGCTTGTTGGGCTAATTTTACGCTGGTTTTAATTAATTTGATGGATTCTTCCAGCTCAATCCCTTTTTGGGCGAATCCCATTGGCGTTGCTTGATAGCTCGCAGTAATGGCGCAATCGGCACCAGCTTTAAAATAATCATAATGTACTTGTTGAATTAATTCAGGCTGTTCAATTAATACTTTGGCTGACCATAGATTGTCATTAAGATCGCAGCCACGACGTTGCAGTTCACTTGCTAACGCTCCATCAATGATCATGTATTTTTTCTGTTCTAAAATCAGTTTTATAGGATTATTATCTTTCATGATTTCTAACTTGTTTTTTCAATGCTTGGGTTAAATGATGAACAATAAAGCAAACAATCACAAACGGAATGCCACAATATAGCGCAATACGTTGTTCAGGATCAAACGCTAAACCGATACAAGCAACTAGACAAAGAATAAAACCTAAAATTGGCACAAATGGATATAATGGAGCTTTAAATTTAAGGTTTTTTTGCTCGGATGTAGATAATTGTTTTCTATAAAAATAGTGAGAAGCACAAATACTTAACCATACCGCTACAACTGCAAATCCAGAAATTGCCGTTAAAGCAACAAATACGGTATTAGGAGCAATGATACTTGAAAATAGAGCTAATAATCCTCCTAACATACTGACAGCAATAGCTGTTGTTGGGATTCCTTTATTGGTTAATTGAGCAAAGCATTTTGGTAACGTACCTTGATTTGACAGTGACCACAACATGCGGCCTGAAGCATAAAGTCCAGAATTTGCTGCGGATAAAATCGCAGTTAAAATTACAAAGTTAAAGATATCAGCAGCATAAGGAATGCCAATATTTTCAAATACCATCACAAACGGACTAGTCACAACGCTAGCTTGTTCCATTGGTAAAAGTGCAGCTAATACAAAAATGGTGCCAACAAAAAAGATGATTAATCGGAAAATAGTGGTTTTTATGGCTAACGGAATTGATTTTTCAGGGTTATGGGTTTCACCCGCAGCAATACCAATAAGCTCTGTTCCTGAAAATGCAAAGTTTACCGATACCATTGTCATGACTATTGGGATTATGCCATTAGGGAACCAACCATGATCAGTAATGTTGTGTAAGAATGGCGCAGGCATATCATTTTTCATTGGAATAAAACCAAATATAGCCGCCGTACCAGCAATAATAAATACGACAATGGTGATGACTTTAATTATTGAGAACCAAAATTCACTTTCAGCAAAAAATTGTGCTGTAATAATATTTAGTGCAAAAATCACTAAACAAAAAATTAAACACCAAACCCATACTTGAATATCTGGGAACCAGTATCGCATACACATGCCCGCAGCAGTTAAGCTTGAACCTAATGCAACAGTCCAAGTTAACCAATATAACCAAGCAACTGTATAGCCAGTAGCGGGACTGATAAAGCGCGAAGCATAAGTATGAAAGGCCCCTGTTTCAGGCATGGCAACAGCTAACTCACCCAAGCATAACATGACCAAATACACCACTAACGCACCAATTAAATAGGAGATTATTGCACCAACTGCACCAGCAGTGGCAATAATGTATCCAGTATTAAAAAATAACCCAGTACCAATTACGCCACCTAAAGATAGCATAATTAAGTGTCGGGTTTTCATGGTGCGTTTGAATTGATTTTTATTTTTGGGTATAGAATGAGTATTCATAAATATATTATTTTTAGCGTTTAAAGGTTAATATTCCGTCAGTGAAACTGACGGAAAAGGCTAATTGAATTGTTCACTTTAATTTATTAAAAATTATAAAAGAAATCTTTCTTTGACATGATTTCACCATTGACTTGAACTTCATCACTATCTTTGGTGAGACTGATATCTGAAAAAATACCGTCGGTTTGACCATTATTGAAAACAAAAAATGGTATGTTACCCAAAAACATTTCAGTACTTAACTTAATGTTTGATTTGACGCTTCTAACATGTTGTTCAGTAACTTCACTGTATTGAGGGTTTTCGAATTGTGCATAAAATCGAGCCATAACATCAAATGGAGCTTCAACTTTTAATTTAAATGTATCTATTCTTTCATCAGTATCTTTTCCGGTGTCATCTCCACTGTTAAGAATATAATTTAAATCGTTAATATCTAGAACAAAATTTATATTAATATCACCCGCATCATTATGCCAGTTGAACTTATTAAGTGTGAGGGTTGTATTAAATGGCATGTCCTCAACAAAGTCTTCTAAATCATCTAAATAGTCCATATAAAATCCTTTAAAAATATCTTTCTTGTCGAAACCTTTAAAGTTTAAATCTAATGAACCATTACCTAAGTTTTGTTTGCCATAGATAATTGAATCAACACTTGTGAATAATGATCCATCAACCGCGTGGTTTTTGGGGTTTAATTCCATTTGCTGGTTTAAAACGAATTTATTCAATTCAATGTTATTAACTGCATTAGATGTACTTCTATTAGTTGATACAGTTAATCGATTAATTTCACTTTGATCACTGATCTTATAGTCTTTATAATTAACATTTCCTTTGGAAGTTAAATCATTAAAATCAATATCGGTATAGGAACCATATTCAATACTTTTCATTTTTAAACTACTTATATTTATATCATAGTCAACAGTAGTTTTATTTTGTTCTGGTTTAAATGACATATTTAAGCCATTGAAAGAAATCACGTTATTTGGATCTATTACAAGATTAAGTTTATCAAGAGATGCTTGCATCGTTAGGTCAGATTCATTATTTTGCTTTTCAAATACAATATTCCATTTACCTAATTCAAATATACCGTCATCCTCAATAAGATCAAAGTCGGAATGGGTTAGTTTGATGCTTTCAGTTGCTAATTTAACGGTAAGATAATCGCTGTAACTTAAACCAGCATGACCAGAAATATAAGGTTTATTGCCAGCTAATTTCCATAGTGTTGGATTGGTTTTTTCGGTTATAGCAAATTCTAACCAAGCTAACTGAGGGGAAAATGAACCATTAGCAAGGGCGGCTAAAGGGAAAGGTCCGTGATGAATGGTTGCATCATCATCATATAATACAATAACAGAACCATCATCATCATTAATTATTTGGTTTTTTTGTGTCAAGGTGACTTTAAGATGTGTTTTGGTCGAAAATATCCCTTTTTCATCATTATTATGTGAAATTTGTAGATTAAACATTTGTTGACTACTGTTAACCTGCTGGGCAAACACAGCTAAGTCAGTGTCCAGGTTTTCTTCGATTAAGTTTCCGGTATGCATTGAGGTGCCAATATATCCGAATGCTAATATTGCAATAACTCCTGTCGCTACTATACTTTTTTTCATCTTAATTCTCTTTTTATAGTTTATCCATTATAATTCTTGGTGGTTAGAAAAATCAGCCAACAAATTTTTAATATATTCAATACGATTACTTCGTTCTAATTGTGAACTCAGCAATTTTAATCGATTTGCGCCCTCAAGGCGATAATTTTTTGGTGATTTTTGAATCATTTCAATTAAATAATCCACAGAAATTTTATTGTTTTTACCAAATTCAATAAAACCACCTTTTTCACCAAATTCAATTTTAGTGATCCCTAATTTGCTTGCCTGATAACGAATTTTAGTTGTTTCTAATAAAAATAGTACGGCATCGGGTAGCTTACCAAACCGATCACGCATTTCGATTTGTATATCTGTTAATTCGTCAATTGCTTCAATGCTAGCAATCCGTTTATATAACGACAGTCGGGTATTAACATCAGGAATAAAATCGTCAGGGATCAAAGTTGGTAAACGTAATTCAACTTCGGTTTGCTGGTTATTAAGAAGCGATTCAAGGGTTGGTTCTTTACCTTCCTTAAGTGATTTAACCGCATCATCAAGTAATTCAATATATAGATTAAAGCCAATCGTTTCTATTTGACCACTCTGGTCACTGCCCAATAATTCTCCCGCACCCCGAATTTCAAGATCATGTGTTGCTAAAGCAAAACCTGCACCTAAATCTTCAAGTGATGCAATAGCTTCTAGACGTTTTTTAGCATCTTTACTAAGTAGTTTTGGATGTGGCGTTAATAAGTAAGCATAAGCCTGATGATAAGAACGACCAACACGACCTCGCAACTGATGTAACTGCGCCAAACCAAATTTATCAGCTCGTTCAATGATGATCGTATTTGCATTCGGAATATCAATCCCCGTTTCGACAATTGTGGTACAAACCAGTAAATTAAAGCGTTGATGATGAAAGTCATTCATGACTCGTTCCAAGTCACGTTCGTGCATTTGACCATGACCAATGGCAATACGCGCTTCTGGAACCAATTCAGCAAGTTTTTCACTTACTTTTTCAATGTCTGAAACATCATTATGTAAGTAATAGATCTGACCGCCACGTAAGATTTCACGTAAAATTGCTTCTCGAATCACCAGATCATCGTATTCGCGTACAAAGGTTTTAACCGCTAAACGACGAGCGGGTGGGGTAGCAATAATCGAAAGATCGCGCATACCGCTCATTGCCATATTAAGCGTACGCGGAATTGGCGTTGCAGTAAGGGTTAATATATCAATATTGGCACGCATCGCTTTAATTCGTTCTTTTTGGCGAACACCAAAGCGATGTTCTTCATCGACGATCAATAAGCCAAGATCTTTCCATTTAACATCTTCTTGCAGTAGTTTATGAGTACCAATTACGATATCTACTTTACCTTCACCTAGAGCTTGAATAATCGCTTGTTGCTGTTTAGCTGTTTTAAAACGGGACAAGCTTTCAATACGGATTGGCCAGTTAGCGAAGCGATCACAAAAGTTTTCGTAATGTTGTTCAGCAAGTAGAGTGGTAGGAACTAAAACTGCGGTTTGTTTATGATTTATTACCGCCAAAAATGCGGCTCGAATAGCAACTTCAGTTTTACCAAAACCAACATCACCACAAACCAATCGATCCATCGCATAAGGCGAACACATATCGCCAATTACTGCACCGATTGCGTTTTGTTGATCCTCCGTTTCTTGATAAGGAAAAGCTTCACAAAAAAGTTCATATTGCTCTCGATCTTGCTTAAACTCAAAACCGGGTTTGCTTTCTCGCTCAGCATAAATATCGAGTAATTCGGCTGCGACATCTCGTACTTTTTCGGCCGCTTTTTGTCTAGCTTTACTCCATGCATCCGTGCCAAGTTTATTCAGTGGAGCATTTTCTTCATCCCCACCTGAGTAGCGACTGATTAAATTTAAAGATGATACGGGCACATATAGCTTAGTCTCATTGGCATAAAGTAAGATCAAATATTCTGCATTAATGCCACCTGTTTCAAGCGTGGTTAGACCCGCATAACGTCCCACACCATGCTCTAAATGCACAACAGGTTTACCGGGTGTTAATTCAGCTAAACTTCGAATGAGTGTATCGGTATTAATTGCCTGTTTATTTTCTTTTTTACGTCGAATAATTCTGCGACCTAATAATTCATTTTCAGTGATAAAGGCAAAATTATCGGATTGATTAATAAAACCTTGCTCACTTGCACCTAGAATTATACAGAAGCGATCATCAACATGATGTATTTCACCAAGTTGGTTAATCGTTGTTGGATGAATACGAATTCGTCCTAAAATTTCTTGTAACGCTTCTTTACGACCTTCTGATTCAACCGAAAAGACAATCTTACCTGTGAAATTTTCGATGAATTGATGGAATTGCCAATAGGGATCTTTTTGTTGAATAGCAATCGCAAGGTCAGGCAAATTTGAATAAGCCAAATTAACATTTTTACTAGATTCACTGATAACTTCGTGCGATAAAACCAGTCTTGGGTATTTTTTAAAATCGGCAAATATTTCGTCGGTTTTTGACCAAATGATTACAGGCTCTAATAATGGTCGCATAGGATCGACTTTACGACTATCATAACGTTGTTTAACATCTTGCCAAAATTTATTGGCATGAGCCTCAATATTGACGGTGTTAATAATGAGTGTGTTAGTTGAGAAATATGAAAACAGAGGCGTTAATGGCTCATTAAAAAAGAGGGCCTGCCAATACTCAATACCTGTTGGTAAAATATTTTTGCTGACTTGTTGATAAATACTTTCTGGCTCTAATCTGACCGGAAATCTTTCACGCCATTGGCTTCTAAAAAGTTCGATAGCGGTTTTATCAAATGGAAACTCATGGGCTGGCAACAATTGTATTTCAGTTATTTCATCAAGTGTGCGTTGAGATTCAACATTAAATGTGCGAATACTATCTATTTCGTCATCAAAAAAATCGATACGATAAGGCTTATCACTGCCCATAGGATAAATATCAAATAGAGCACCACGAGTTGCATATTCACCATGTTCCATCACTTGACTGACAGAGCGATAACCTGCATTTTCAAGTTGCAAACGTAAGTTTTCACGGCTAATTTGCAGACCTTTTTTCATGATAAACACATGCCCGCCCAAATAGCTTTGTGGGCAGACCTTTTGCATTAAGGTATTTATCGGTAATATCAAAGCACCCTTAGTCAAATGTCCTAAATGATAAAGGCAAGAGAGACGCTCAGAGACAATGTCTTGATGCGGTGAAAAACTATCATAAGGCAGTGTTTCCCAATCAGGAAAAAAGATAGCAGGATGTGGTGAAAACTGTCTCAGTTCTTCATGAATACGTGTTGTTTGTTGCATATCATCTGTAATAATCACCACTAAACCATCGTGTGCATCAATGGCTTGAGCACAAAATTGGGATAGAGATGATCCGATTAACTGCCCAATTTGTTTGACTTCACCTGATTTTTTAGGAATTAATGTTGAAATATTAAGAGTTTTTGACATGTTGATTTTGCATGGTTTCGCTGAATAATTAATGTTAGATTATAACGTAAGTATGAGGTTGTTTTCTATAACTGTTTAATCCTGTATGATAGGCACTTTGCAATTAACTCGTTAAACTTTGTCAAAAAGTTTCAGGTAATATATACGTTTATGTCAAAAATATTTCGTCCATTAGTATTTTTTATCGGTTTGCGTTATGTCTATGGGCAAAAGACTGATGGTTTTGGTCGCTTTGTGTCATGGTTATCAATGCTCGGTATTATGCTTGGCTCCATTGGCTTGATTGTTGTGTTGTCGGTCATGAATGGACTAGAAGATCAAATGCAGGGGAGCATACTAAAATTCTTGCCTCAGGCTCAGATAACCACATCGCAAGGTCGCATTGATCCTAATAAGATTGCGGGCGACCAATTTAAGAAAATTAACGGTGTTAATCATGTGGCACCTTTAGTTACAGGCGATGTCGTTTTGCAAAGTGAACAAGGTATTATGGTCAGCACGTTAATGGGAATCAACCCAGATGATGGTGATCCAATTAACGATTATGTCTATAGTGGTTCAGTATCGGATCTTGTGCCTGGGCAATATAATGTCATTATTGGATTAACCTTAGCCAATCAACTGGGTGTAACCGTTGGCGATAAAATTCGCTTGATGGTAACTGATGCCAGTCAGATCACCCCAGTTGGCCGTATTCCCTCACAAAGGTTATTTAATATCGTTGGACTGTTTTCAATCAATCATGACATCAATCAAGCCTTAATTTATGTTAACCAGACTGATGCACGTCATCTGCTTCGCTATCAAGAAGGAATAATAACAAGTTGGCGTTTGTTTTTAGATAAGCCGTTAGAGATTACCTCAGTAACAAACACTCCATTACCAGAAAGACTAGTCTTTAATGATTGGCGAGCAAAACGAGGAGAACTATTTCAAGCTATCAAAATGGAAAAAAATGTCATGGGACTATTAATCAGTTTGATTGTTATTGTGGCAGCTTTTAATATTATTACCTCGTTAAGTTTATTAGTGATGGAAAAACAAGGTGAAGTGGCGATTTTAAAAACCCAAGGTCTATCTCGATTTAAAATCATGTTAATTTTTATTATTCAAGGCGCTAGTTCAGGAATTATTGGAACACTATTAGGTAGTGCTATAGGGTTGTTACTGGCTTGTTACTTAAATGAAATCATGCAACTGTTTGGATTATCGTTTGCTGGTATTCAATTGCCGTCGCTGGTTGAACCTACACAAATTATCGTTATTGTTATTGGATTACTTATGTTATCGCTCATTTCAACTATTTACCCTGCCTATCGTGCAGCCAATATTCAACCAGCCGAGGCGTTACGTTATGAATAATTCACAAATCTTGCTTTCAGCAAAAAATCTTTGTAAAACTTATAATGAAGGCAAAATGGTCACCGAAGTTTTAAAAAACGTATCGTTTGATATCCATTCGAAATCTCTATTAGCGATTATTGGGAGTTCTGGATCGGGTAAGAGCACATTGTTACATCTTCTTGGTGGACTGGATAAACCAACTTCGGGTGAAATCATTTTTAAGTCTCAGCAATTAAATCAGCTTTCTGAAAAAGAAAAAGCTCACCTTCGCAATCAAGAGATAGGGTTTGTCTATCAATTTCACCACTTATTACCCGATTTTTCTGCATTAGAAAATGTTGCTATGCCACTCTTAATTAGTGGTGCAAAGCCTAATGATGCCAAAAAACGAGCTATGGCAATGCTGGAATCGGTTAATTTAGTTAAACGAGCAAATCATAGGCCATCCGAACTGTCTGGTGGGGAGCGCCAGCGTGTGGCAATAGGGCGAGCGCTTATCAACAATCCAGCACTGGTCATGGCTGATGAACCTACAGGTAATCTGGATAAAACCACGGCTGATTCCATTTTTGATTTATTGATAAGTTTGAATCGTGATCATGGCACGGCTTTTTTAGTGGTCACACATGATCTGGAACTCGCCAATAAACTTGATAACCAATTAATTATGCGCGATGGACAATTGTCTAATCGTTCATTAACTGAAAAAATTTAATGGATAATTACAATGAATTTATCATTAAACACTGCCATTAAGTTCCGCAAAGGACGCCGTAAAAGTGGAATGGTGTCCTTGATATCAATTATTTCCACATTCAGTATTGCCATAGGTATTGCGGCTTTAATTATTGGGTTAAGTGCAATGAATGGTTTTGAGCGTGAACTGCATAATCGAGTATTGTCCGTTGTTCCACATGGCCAGTTTTATCCCGAATATGGTTTTCTGGATAATTGGCGAGATGTTCGGGACGAATTAAAACGAAATAGTCACATTGTCTCAGCTACACCTTTTGTTAATTTTACGGGTTTAATTGAGAATGCGAGTAAACTTGGCGCGGTTGAAGTAGAAGCGATCGATCCCGATCAAGAAAAATCAATAAGTACACTTCCTAATTATGTATTAAATAATCAATGGCAAAACTTTAAAGCAGATAGTCAACAAATTATTATTGGTTCTGGTTTAGCCAAAACGCTAGCTGTAAAAGAAAAGGATTGGGTGACTTTATTAATTCCAGTATCCAGCGACTCTAATCAACTTAAACCTCCGAAACGAGTGCGTTTGCAAGTTGTCGGTATTTTGGATTTAAGTGGAAGCCTTAGCAATAATGTTGCTTTGCTCCCATTAGCAGATGCACAAAAGTTACTGAATATGGGTGACAGCGTCACAGGCATTATGGTCAATGTAGATAATGTTTATCAGGCTAGGTATATTATAAGCCAGGCAGCGTTAGCTCTGGATGAAAACTTGTCGTTTAATAGTTGGGAACAAACTTACGGCTTTATGTATCGTGACATTCAAATGATCAGACAGATTATGTATTTGGCTATGATTGTTGTTATTGGTGTCGCTTGTTTCAACATTGTTTCGACATTAGTAATTGCCGTTAAAGATAAACAACGTGACATTGCCATTTTAAAAACACTCGGTGCAACTAATCGTTTAATTAAACATATCTTTATTTGGTATGGAGTCATTTCTGGATTAATTGGAAGTTTAATCGGGGTGATTTTAGGGGTGATTTTATCATGGCAGCTATCAAATATCATGGAACTTGTGGAATCTTTGATGGGGCATAAAATCCTTAACAGTAACATCTATTTTGTTGACTTTTTACCGTCTGAAATTCATCTTTTTGATGTTGTGATTGTGTTTATTACAGCAATGTTGCTAAGTTTGGTTGCTAGCTATTATCCAGCTCAAAGAGCTTGTAAAATCGATCCTGCACGAGTCTTAAGCAGCTATTAATGAAAAACAATACCTAAAACATAAAAAAGGCGCACCATTTGATGCGCCTTTATTTTTTATTAATACCTATAACCATTTATCAAATAATCATATTGATAATGCTGATAACCCCAATATAAAATTAGACTTGCAGTGGCAAAGATTAGGACTGTTAATATTGTACAGATTTGGCTTTGATATCGAAATTTTCTCAAACAAAGCGTGATTAATCCTCCTAAGATAAAACCGGTTATTGCACCACCAATATGTGCCATATTATCAATAGAAGGTAATAAACCCAATCCAGCAGTGAGTAATAAACTCACCACAATGGATTTGATAGGCATCTCTTGTAAATCAGTACGATTAATCAATGAGTAAGCAAGTAGGGCGGTGATGATACCTAAAATTGCCCCTGAAGCGCCGCAGCTAATCACATTAATATGTATTGTGGCAACATCACTTGCTAAACTTCCAAATAACCCCGATAGCAAATAGATTCCAATAAAGGCGAATGGAGTTATTAATTTTTCTAAAATAACGCCAATACTCCATAGTGCTAACATATTCATAGCAAGATGTGCTAATCCTACATGCATGAAAATATTAGTCAAAAGGCGCCAATATTCACCAGAAAATGTGAGTTGGGCAACATCAGCACCCCAGTCAATTAAAAACTTACTTTGACTAAAATCTGATAATCCTCGCATATCAAGAAGTCGAGAAATAATAAACCATGCAACATTAATTACGACTAAAATGCTGGTAATTTTGGCTTGATGATATAAAAATTGGAAATATTTTAAAAAGCTCATGTGTTGAGTTTTCCTATAAAAAAACAAAATAGATAAAAATAGATTGGTGATTTAATCCAGATGCTTTCCTAAAATAACTAAATCACGTTTAACGCCATCAAGTTCGGCAATTTTAGGTAATAATGCCCATTGTTGATAATTCATTTTTTTAAATAGATTCATGCTAGGAAGATTATGTCCAAAAACATAGCTGAATATGGATTCAATACCAGCTTGTTTGGCAAATAATTCAATGCGTACGATGGTTGTTTGACCGATTTTTTTCCCTCTAAAATCCTCATGTAGGTACAAACTAATCTCAACTGTTTTTTCAAAAGCTGCACGACCATAAAAAGAGGATAAACTTACCCAACCACATGGTTGATTTGAATATTTGATTAACCAAATGGGTCGATTTTTAGGATTATGCTGATTAAACCAAACTAAACGACTTTCAACTGACACCGGCTGCAAATCGGCTGTAATTTGACGGCTAGCAATGGTAGAGTTATAAACATCAACAATAAAGGGCAAATCGTCTAAAGTGGCATCAGTATAGGTAATCATAAAAATAAAAATAGTGGTTAATTATAACTCATTGTAATGGTTTTAATGCTGGCAAGCAATATTTGTTAAAAACGATCTAACTCTGAAAAAATCATAAAGTCATTCAGAATGATACACCGAAATGTCGTCTAAAATTTTATGTAAAATAACGTTATAATTACTCTCATTAATAACTTATACAATTTAAATTAATTCTTTTAGATAATCAGTTTGTTTCACACAATTACATCCGTATTTCACCTGATAATGTTTTATTGCTTGGAAGTATATAAAAACTCTTGCTGGAGTGGTGTTTTGCTATTAATGGTATCTACCCATAGGGCTTACCGCTTGACCAAAACCAATGAAGCCAATATTTGCTATTTTTCACTTCTTAAAGTTCGATTTAGTTCTCTTGGTATTATATTTGTAATTTTTATTGAATGGAGTGATCTCGATTACTTTCGCTAAAATTTCTTTAAATTAAAATTAAACGAATATTTAAGAATGTAAACGAATATTAAGAATGTTTTATGATTAAAATTGTTTGCTTAGATTTAGCAGTACAAAATGGTATTTATTATATTAATGATATTCCGAAAGTTAATGGCAAATTTATTGCGAGTAATTACAAAGAAATAGATGGAGGATCTACAGCAATTACAGTTGTTGTCATGACTAAACTTAGTGATAAAAATTGTATAGGGTTAGAAAAGTAAAATTTACATTGCAAAAAAGCATTTAAAGTTGATGTAGTAGATATAACTAGAGTTTGAGATGTTTTCCAATCCACATTTGCTTTTGCTCTTGTTAATTGGATATTCAACCTTTAAAGTAGTAAAATTCTCACATGCTGTTGTAGCACTAATATGTAATAAAGCTGGTGGTTGTGCAGTAATACCGTCAATTAAACAAATAAATGAATTTTTAACTAAACATCAAAGATAAATATAATTAAGGAGTAGTCTGTGGTGGAATATGTAGAATTAACTGGAAATCCAAGACATGACAAATTGATTTCTCTTGTTATGTCAAAAGGATACATTAGTAATGAAGAACTAGCCAAAATTCTAAATGTAACACCACAAACTATACGACGAGATATTCGTCAATTGAGTGATGCAGGTATAGTTTCTCGACATCATGGTGGAGCAGGAAGAATTTCAAGTCTCATGAATACTGAATTTTCTAAACGTGAAACAGCATACAAAGAAGAAAAAACGATTATTGCCAATGAAGTCGCTAATTTTATTCCCGATGGTGCTACTTTATTTATCACTATGGGGACAACTGTTGAGTTTGTTGCGAAAGCCTTAAAAAATAAACATAATTTGAGAGTAATCACTAATAGTATAAGGGTTGCTAATATTTTATATCAAAATAAAGGATTCGAGGTCATAACATTAGGGGGTATTTTACATTCGCATAATGGCGGTATCGTAGGTCCAAGTGCACTTTCATTAGTGAGTAGTTTTCGTGCTGATTACCTTATCACAAGTCTTGGCGCGGTTGACTACGATGGTGTTTTATTGGATGTTGACATAAATGAAGTTGCTGTCGTCAAGGCAATGATTGAACATTCACGTAATTTTATTTTAATCGGTGATCATACAAAATTTCATTCATCAGCCGCTGTCGAAATTGGCAATTTAAAACAAGTTTCAACGTTTATCACTGACAGTAAACCCCCCGCTAATATAATTAAAATATTAAAAGAAAATAAAGTAGAATTAAGAATCGCTAAAAAGTAGCGATTTTTTTCATAAACACCAATATCGTTCTTCTGCTATAACTTCACCTCTTATTATGAGTTAATGAAAAGAATATTAGACGCTTCCATTCATATTCATAAAGTCTAAATCATTTTTCTTTCAGGTTTTTATTTTTTAATTTTCCTTTTCTTACTGTGATTCTTTTCATACAAAAACAATTTTTAGAGATCAATATTATTCTTTTTTGATTAAAAGTTTGCGCTAAATCACAGATCCGGCACAATTATGTTGCGTTTATTTTGGTTTTTATCATTAATATAACAAGTTTGTGATCTTATTTGTTTGGTATGGTTCGTTGTTTGGAGGCAATTATGAGAAAAGCATTTATATCACCGTCTAAATATGTTCAAGGTGAAAATGAATTATTAAATTTAGGTTATTTTGTAACAAGTTTTGGCAAAAAAGCTTTATTAATTGGTAATCAATCAGATATTGATCGAGTTCGTAAACAACTTGATTATACGGCAGAAAAATACAATTGCTTGTTTGTTACAGCTGGATTTAATGGTGAATGTTCACGTATAGAAGTAGAACGTCTAAAAAAATTAGCTATCACAGAACAATGTGATTGCACAATAGGTTTAGGGGGCGGTAAAGCTATTGATACAGCTAAATGTGTGGCAGAAGGTAATGCCGTTATTATTGTGCCAACGATAGCTGCAACTGATGCTCCAACCAGTCATTCAGCCGTTTTATATACTCCTGATGGGGCGTTTGATGATTATGCTTATTTCAAACAAAGTCCAAGCGTTGTACTTATTGATACTCAAATTATTGCTCAAGCACCTGTTCGGTTTTTAGTATCAGGAATGGGGGATGCACTTTCAACATATTTTGAAGCGAGAGCAAATCAAAAATCTTATGCCAATATTAATGCGGGATTACCATGTGGAGTAAGAGAACAATTGTGCGATGGAGCAAAACCAACTTTAGCTGCTTTTGCTCTTGCTACGCTATGCTATCAGACTTTATTAAAAGACGGTAAAAAAGCTAAAGCTTCTTGCATTGATAAAGTAGTCACTCCTGCATTGGAAAATATCATAGAGGCTAATATTTTGCTTTCAGGACTTGGTTTCGAAAGCGGTGGTTTAGCTGGTGCTCATGCTGTTCATGATGGATTAACCATCCTTGAAGAAACACATCATTATTATCATGGTGAAAAAGTTGCATTCGGTACTTTAGTTCAACTTATATTAGAAAATTCACCAGAAGAAGAGCTTAAAGAAGTTTTAGATTTTTGTTTATCAGTTAATCTTCCAGTTTGTCTTGAAGATATTGGCGTAAAAACCATTTCAGACCAACAGCTCACTGAAGTGGCAGAAAAAACCATTATCCCTGAAGAATCAATTCATTCTATGCCATTCCCGGTTACAGTTGAAGGAATTAAAGCGGCAATTTTACTAGCCGATACTATTGGTAAAAACTACAAAACAACTGGCAAATTTGTGAAATAGGAGCTAATACAATGAAAAAATTGATCAACAATCCCTCAGATATCGTTAATGAAATGATTGATGGTTTAATTGCTAGTAGTCCTACGTTATTAGAAAGAGTGGCTGATTCTCAAATAGTCATTAGAAAAAATTTAGGAATTGATAAAGTAGCAATTATAAGTGGAGGAGGCAGTGGTCATGAACCTGCTCATGCTGGTTTTGTTGGTCAAGGAATGTTAACTGCTGCTGTCTGTGGTCAAGTATTTACCTCACCTACACCCGATCAAATTTTTAACGCTATTAAAGCCGCTGATTCAGGACAAGGGGTATTTCTTGTAATAAAGAATTACTCTGGTGACATTATGAATTTTGAAATGGCAAAAGATATGGCTGAAATGGAGGGTATCAAAGTCGATAGTTGTATCGTTGATGATGATATTGCTGTTGAAAATAGTACTTATACCCAAGGTAAGCGCGGGGTTGCTGGTACTATTTTAGTTCATAAGATTTTGGGGGCGGCCAGTGAACAAGGTGCCAGTTTAACTGAAATCAAACAACTTTCAGAAAAAATTATTCCAAATATTAAAACAATTGGGGTGGCATTTTCTGGCGCAACCGTTCCCGAAGTTGGTAAACCCGGCTTTGTTCTTGCTGATGACGAAATTGAATATGGTGTTGGAATTCATGGTGA
Source organism: Gilliamella sp. W8136 (assembly GCF_016101285.1). Taxonomy (NCBI): domain Bacteria; kingdom Pseudomonadati; phylum Pseudomonadota; class Gammaproteobacteria; order Orbales; family Orbaceae; genus Gilliamella; species Gilliamella sp. W8136. Next base: position 63,352 of record NZ_JACFQU010000016.1, on the reverse strand, counting down.
ACCGGGATACAGACGAGAAAAACTACAATCTTCAAAATTTTTAGCTCAAGAACTCATTAGTAAATTAAAAGCAGCATTTCCATTTCAAGAAAATGACCAATATGCAGTTTTGATTAATGGATTAGGTGCCACTCCATTAATGGAACAATATGTTTTTACCAATGATGTGTTACGTCAATTAAAAACAGAAAAATTGAATGTAGTATTTACACAAGTCGGTAATTATATGACAGCAATTGATATGGCTGGCGTTTCTTTAACTTTAATGAAGATCGTAGATGACGAATGGCTCAAAAATCTTAATTACCCTGTAACGACATTAGCTTGGTAAAAGGAACAAATCATGCTTGATACAAAAAATGTTTTAAATTGGCTAAATGATTTTGCTAATGAAATTCAAAAAAATAAAACTTATTTAACTGATCTAGATACACCAATTGGCGATGGTGATCATGGCAATAATATGAATCGTGGCGTAATCGCAATGCAAGCTGAACTCGCAAAAGCGTTGCCTAATTCAGTTTCTGAGATTTTTAGAATAACAGCGATGGCACTCATGGGAAATATTGGTGGTGCTTCAGGTCCGCTCTATGGCTCTGCATTTATGGAAATGGCTAAAGCTGCTAAAGAAACCGATGAATTACCTCTCATTATTCAAGCAGGACTTAATGGCATTCTCAAACGAGGTAAAGCCGCATGTGGTGAAAAAACGATGGTTGATGTGTGGACGCCTGTTTGCGAAAATCTTTTATCTAAACAATTAACGCAACAAATTATTGATATTGCCGTTGAATCAACAAAATCAATGATAGCAACAAAGGGACGAGCCTCTTACTTAGGAGAGCGTTCAATTGGTCATCTAGATCCTGGTTCTGTTTCAAGTGGGTATTTGTTCTCATCGATGCTAAGAAATATTCAGTAAACAAGGAAATTAATAATGATAAGTTTCATTCTTGTATCTCACAGTAAGAAAATAACGGATGGTTTGAAAGAGATGATTGATCAAATGGCGTTGAATCAGGAAAACGTGACTGTTTTTTCTCTTGGTGGAACGTCAGATGGAAATCTAGGAACAGATCCAATAGCAATATATGAAACTTTTCAAAAGCGCAAATCCGATGATGCCATTCTCGTATTCACTGATATAGGCAGTGCCGTAATGAGTTCAGAAGCAGCCATTGATATGCTTGATGATGATGCGATTAAACAAAAAATTCATATTGTCAATTGCCCATTGGTCGAGGGGGCCTTTATGGCTGCTGTTCAAATTGAAAATATTGATAGTCTTGAATCAGTTTTTGAAGAATTAAAATCAATAAATAAAGAATTTTAAAATGATTTGGTAATGAATGTAATTAGAGGTAAATCAGAATAATGAGTTAGATTAATACCAAAGCACATAATCGTTGTTTAGAAACTGACCAAATCTTTGAATATGGCAGAAAGGCTGTTATACCAATAGGTTTTGGATGGATAGGTAATAATGGTAATGATCGAGAAGAGATGAATACTTGACTTCGAATTACCGCTCAAATGATTCATTTGTATTATCCCTTAAATCCGCTTCGTTTCAATTGGTTCGGTTTTTATTGGCACTATTATTGTCCCAAACCTTGTTAAATATATCGATAAAGTTTGGTTATATATTATTGGATGCGTAATTTAGGCTGCTGCTGATTTAACGGCTTTCTTTGTTGTCAATTCTCCTTTTGCATTTGTTGCTTTTGCACTTTAGCTTACTTAGGTAGTTCTTTTATTTATACTCTCAATTGGGCTTTAATATCTGATGCTGTTAATTAAGGTGAATGGAAAACAGGAATTCGTGCTGAATGTCTTGTTTATTCATCTTATCCTTTTTGGGGTGAAATGTTACAAGCTGTAGCTGGGTTTATACCAAGAATTGTTTTAGCTTTAGTAGGGTATGTGCCAAATGCAGAACTAAGCGAAAATGCATTATTTGGAATTCGCAATCTTATCTATATTTACTCTTAAGTATTAGCAATATTGGCAATTGTCTTTATATATTTCTTCTATCCTCTTTAGAATGATGAGTACGAACAGATTATTAATGAATTATCTAAAAGTAATGCCTGAATATAAAGAACTTTTTTGATTATTTATACTATCAAATTGAAGCAGGAGAACTTATTTAATAATCCTGCTTTTATATGTTTTTGACTGTATGATTTAATATTAGTTGTATTATCTAACTAACTCTAAAGATTATTAAGAATAAAGCGGGAAGTAATTTGTTTAAATTAGCCTGTACTATGGTTTAAACTTGAGTGAAAAAATCAATAATGGCTTTATTTACCGGCGTGATTTTCAGGTTTTTTCGCCAAATAAGGTAAATATTAATTTTTAATTTATCATTTTGTTGGTTAATTAATTTTTTGTAGGATACACCATCAACTTTCGCTTGTACCATTGATTGTGGTAAAAGCATCATTCCGTTACCTAAAGCAACTTCAAGCAACATAGAAAGATTATCTGCAAGTTCTGCCCGTCTGATTATTGGTTTACCTAAACGATTGAAAACATCTTCACATTGTTCGTAAAAAAAAGGATTTAAATATTGTTTAAACCAAAAAAGGGGTAAATCAGTTACATCTCTAAGATTTACTTTGTTTTGTTGACTGCATGGATGATTTGTTGGTAATACTAATGTCATTGGTTCTTGATAAACGAGTAGTGAGTTTTCGCTAAAATCTCTACCTGGATAGTCAGAAACAATTGCAAAATCAATATTCCCTTTTTGTAATTCAAACAAAAGTTCTTTCGATGTATAGTCATGTTTATAGATCTTAGTTTCATCTCTAAACTCTGACAAAAACAATTTAAAAAAAGGAATATAGTCAAAACTTAAAGTTTTGGTTGTTCCGATAATAACTTCTTCATGACAGTTAGTTTTTGTTGATTTTACTATAGCGCAAAGGTCACTTAGTAATTTTGATACTTTAGATTTTAGTATTTCGCCATCTTTGGTTAATACGATGTTATGTGAGTTTCTTAAAAAAAGTGTACTTTGTAAGGTCTCTTCCAAATTTTTTATTTGAGTGGAAAGCGGGGGTTGACTTATGCCCAGTTTTTCAGCTGCACCAGTAAAACTAAGTTCTTCACAGACAGCGATAAAATATTGTAATTGTTTAATTGTTGGTAATCTTTTGCTATAGATGTCCATAAATTTACTATTCCTAATAAGCTTGTTGGCTGATTCTCAAGTCGCTTTGACGTTTATCTACTTCAATTATTATCTTGTTATTATGAATGAGATATTTGTATTTTGCATTTACTTATATGATTTTTTTGTAATACGATTTTCGTATAACAAAATATGTATTTTTCAACTCATATTTTGTTAGTTAACCTTTCTTAAACTTAAAAAAACTTTAATTGTTATTGTGTTCATGGAATCAATATCTAATTTTTTTGTTTGGCGGATGGCAGTATTGGTACTTATCTATCGGGTATCGTTTATCAAAACTTGGCTTGGATTGGAGTGATAGCTATTTGTGTCATATTGACCATGGTTAGTCTAATTCTAGCTATTTTTGGTATTCAATACATTAAAAATAGTCATAAACATTAAAGTGTAGCAGTTATTTATTAAGGAAACTTGTTATGAAAAAAAGATTATTACATTTCTCTCTATTTATATTTTGCTTCTTTTATACAGGATTAAGTATGGCAAATTTAACAAAGTTAGCTTCTGGTTTTAATGCTCCCACAGGCATCGCCTTTGATAGTTCAGGTGTAATGTATGTGACAAATTGGTCTGGTGATTCAATCGTAAAAGTTAAAAACAATGGTGAAAAGGAGACCGTTTATACTGGTATCGCTTCTCCTGCAGGAATCGTCATAGATACACAAGATAATATCTATGTTTCATCTTACAGTGATGACTATATTTTAAAAATTACGCAAAATGGTCAATCTCAAAAAATATCAGATGGCTATCATACACCTACGGGTATCGCTTTTTCTAACAATGGACAATTATTGATCACCAATCGTTCAACAGGTGAAATTGTGTCACTTGATTTAGACACGAAGCAAAAGACTATCATAGCTAAAGGTTTGACTACACCAGTTGGTGTAACTCAACTACCTGATAATAGTTTAGTTGTTTCTCAATATAGCGGTCGTTTGACTATGATCCAACCTAATGGTGATAAAACTGAATTAGGTGATCAATTTGATCGTCCCGGCGTGGGTATTGCAACAGTTTCGTCAAATATTGTGGCAGTTATTGATAATGGTGCTGGAATGGTGCGACAAATTGATGTAAAAACCAAAAAAGTAACAAATTTAGCCTCGTCCCTATCGGGAGCAGTCGCATTAGCATATTATAAAAATCGTTACTATATTGGAACTTGGGGAGACGGTTCAGTCTATGGGGTGGATAGTAATTAAAATTGGATAAATAATCACAATTACTTCAACAGGCTAGTTGAAATAAAGTTCTATATAAAAATATAAATATAAAATTTATAAGTAATAGGATTACCCTATTTAATATTTTCGATAGGGTAATTTGCATTATTTCTATCTAATATTAAATAAAATAATAAGTTTAATTTACAATTAATCATTGTGTTTTATAATACTGACGTCCGCCATATACAAAACAATATATAGGAATATCAATGAAAGAAAGAATTAAAAAACCTTATTATGCTTTCGATCCTAATGAAGCTCATTTTCTATTTGAACGTACGATTATACTTGATTCTCAATCGGAGCTATTTGCAAAAATTCCACGTATTATTCATCGTCTCTATTTTCCTAAATATGCATTCATGGTATTGGCGGGTTCAATCATTGCTTTTATACTGGTCTGTTTTCTATTTTCCACGTTTTTCACTTTAACTAAAGCATTAACACAGGTTTTTGCTTTAATTCCATTATTTGGAATCGTTGCTATAATCTATCTTATTAGACACTATGTACAGATTTATTTAGAAATACGCTCAATTAAAAAACTTTACAAAAAAGCTACATGGCCTATTGAATGTTATTGTGCTTTTTTTGAAGAAGGTATTTGTATAAAATCGATCGACATGGAGGGGGTATTCTATTGGGATGATTTTATGGCCTTAGGATGCTGTAACGAGGCTTTAGTTTTTCATTTTTGTCCTGCAGGTACAGAAAGTGGAAAATTTTTCAAACAATACTATCCTCGTTTAGACAATGTCTACATCTTTATTAATGGTGATGAGAAAATACTTGAACTTATAAAATTAGTTGATGAACAAGTTGGTGATCTAGTTGCTTTTACATAATGATCTACAAAGGATACATTTCAGCCTTTGGTTCTAATTTTATTTTTTAAACTTATTTATTTAATTAAATTGTTTTGGTATATCAGGCATAATTTGCATTATTAACATATCACTTAATTATAGTAGAAAAAGTAATTGTTACAAGTAAATTATGTGTATAAAATTTAGTCACTAATGATGATGTTATATAAGAAAAGTTCGAAAAATTATAGAGTTCGAAAAAGATAAAATGACTCCCGTAATTAATTGATTTTACATTAGTTAACAAATCTTTCTAAGATAAGTTTGCTAATTTTTTTTAAAATATTATACTTCGCAACATAAGATTGTACTTATTAAAAAAGCAATCATTTATAGAGAGGAAGTAACAATATGTTAAAAGACAGTTGGTTTTTAGGGGATCATAATTTAGATTCTTCTTTAAATCCCCAAAAGTGTTTTCAGTCAGTCTTTAATCTTGCATCGGGCTTATCTAAAATAATGTTAGATAAATCTTTCTATTGCAAGATTTTGTTGATCAGTGCAAGTATTTTTGTGGGGTTAAGTATTAATGATGTAACCGCATTAAATGTCAGGACAGCAAATGTAATTCAGGCTAATCCTACGTACTTAGTTAATACTGAAGAAGCTGAAACACAATCAAGTTCAACTTTATCAGATGAAAGCGTAAATTCAGAGAGTGAAGATGAATCAAATACAGACGATGAACTTGAAGATGAATCTGAATTAGATGATGACCAAATGATTGAGGTAACACCTGTATCGGGCTCAAATCACTTGATTAAATCAATAAACTAAACCGTTATTGTATTAATATGCTGGCACTGAGTTCGGCATGGTAGTTTATACTTAAATAAAAAGGAAAGTTAAAACGATTGAAAGCATATAAAGAAATTATGCTAAAGATTAAAATACATTTTAAATATCATATAAATCAATAGTAAGTCTAACTTACTGTCAATTCAAGATCTAATATGAACCACTCAATACGAGTGTCTTTTTTATATTGGTAGAGCTTACCATGTAGCATTAAATAATGGATTAGTTAATTCAAATATAAAATTTTATGATTTGAAAATACCTGTTTTGTCTAGATAAAATATTATATTTCAATAAATTTTTTTGTGAAAATTCTAATTTAAAGGTAAAAAATTTCTAATTTTAAGTAGGATTATAGAAGCTATAGGTAGATACCAGCAAAATCAATTGTGCGTCTTGCACCAGTCATCATTTTATATTTGGCTGAATGGTTGTTTTAAATGTTTAATTCAATAATGAATCTCATTTCAATTACCAAAATTTATTGTTAAAAAACTTAACTATCCATTTAACCACATTATTGATCGAAATTAGCATTGTAAAATCAATTCCAAACAGATCAATCATCAACCCAATTACTTAAAATAATAAAAATTGTATAACGATTGCAATCGCTGTGAAATCAAAGTTAACCATAGTAGAGTAACGGTCTAATCTCTTTGGACATCAATTAAATAATGCATTTGTTCAATATCTCATTTTTTACTAAAACGTATAGTTAACCTCAAACTTTTTCACAGTATAATCGGGCATAAAATTTATAATGTTATATTGACTCGTCCACGGGTAATATCACTGATATTTTTCTGTAGTATCACTGAATTATCTTTAGTAATGGCTACACTTACTTTTACTCCTTCGGCATCAAATTCTTGATTTTCAATAATAGCATTAAGTTCTTTAAGGCGATTTTCGATAATAGGCCATTCGTTATAGTAACAATGAAATTGCAACGTAATGCGTGCTATAAGTTCAATCAATGTTGCTTGTTGAAGGCAGTGACTTGCAGAACCACCATATGCACGAATTAACCCCCCAGTGCCTAATTTTATACCACCAAAGTAACGAGTAACGACTACTACAACTTGATCGCAATCTTGTCCTTCAATCGCTGACAAAATAGGGCGTCCCGCTGTACTGGTCGGTTCGCCATCATCATTAAAACGGTATTGCTGTCCAATCTTCCATGCCCAGCAATTATGAGTGGCATTAGGATCACTGATTGAGTCAATGAATTGAGCAGCTTGTTCGGCCGAGGTTACTGGCGCCGCATTGACAATAAAACGACTTTTTTTGATTTCTTCGGTGAGTTGGGTGGGAATTGCTAATGTATATGGCATTCGTATTCTGGTAAAATTGTTTCATAACTGATAATGATACTGATCATAATTAAAATGTCTATTAATTTACAACAATTAAAACAAACCCAGTTATCGTTGGCTAATCAAGTGAGATTGTCCGATGACTTTAACGAACCAATCAATTTTATTGGTGGTACTGATGTGGGATTTGAAGATGGTGGTAATATTACTCGAGCGGCGATAGTCGTGCTAAGTTATCCTGAATTTTCTGTTGTTGAATATCATGTAGCTCGTTTAAAAACTGAGTTTCCTTATATTCCTGGCTATTTATCCTTTCGGGAATATCCTGCTTTATTGGCAGCATGGCAACAAATAAAGCAAAAACCTGATTTGCTATTGGTCGATGGTCAAGGTATTGCCCATCCCAGACGTTTAGGAATTGCCAGTCATCTTGGTTTATTGTTGGATATGCCAACCATTGGAGTGGCTAAAAAACGATTATGTGGGCAATATGAAACATTACCAAAACAAGCAGGCAATGTAACTCCTTTGTTAGATAAACAACAGCAGATAGGTTGGGTATTGCAAAGTAAAAATAATTGCAATCCTTTATTTATTTCAGCAGGACATCGTGTCAGTCAAGCGAGTGCATTAAAGTGGGTGAACCTGTGTTTAAGAGGTTATCGTTTGCCTGAGCCAACTCGTTGGGCAGATGCGATTGCGTCGAATAAATCTCTATTTAAGAAGTTTTTAAATGAAAAATAGTCATCAAGAACCTTTAAAAAAAGGTGGTTTTACGTTTAAACGTTTTTTTGTTGCACATGATAAAAGTCCTATGCAGGTAACAACGGATAGTTGTTTACTTGGTGCTTGGGCTCCAATTGACCATCATCCGCAAAAAATCCTTGATATTGGTACAGGATGTGGAGTGATAGCATTAATGTTAGCTCAACGTTTGGCTCATAACCTTTGCCAAATTGATGCAATTGATATTAATGCTGACGCTATTAAGCAGTGTCAAGAAAATAGTATGCACGCAGGTTTGTCATCGGTCAGGGCTCAACAAGCAGATATTAATAAATTTGGTCTTAATCTGGTGGCGTGTTATGACCTAATTGTGACAAATCCGCCTTATTTTGAACCAGCCGTTGATTGTCGCAATAGCCAACGACAACTTGCTCGTTATACTGAAAGTTTGAATTTTGAACAGCTTATAAACTCAGTCAAACGCTTGTTAAAACCAGATGGTCTGTTTTGTTTAGTTCTCCCTTTTCATATGGCTGATCAGTTTATTTGTCTGTGTAAGGCAAATCAGCTTTTTTTACAGCAAGAGTTGTGTGTCAACTATAATGCCAATAAGAACTTTTCATTGTCCTTATTGGCTTTTTCTTTAACGAATAATGGTCAAGTGCTTAGTGAGCAACTCTGTATGCGCGATGATGATGGACGTTATTCATCAGCATTCAGACAATTATTGAATGATTTTTATCTATTTCGAAAATAATTCTCAATGATGAGTTAAATAGGTAGCACATAAAAATAGATTATGGCAGTAATTGCTAAAATAATTATGGTGATAGCATAGATTTTATCGTGTAGAAAGCTGAAAGCAGGTAGTGCTCTTTGCTTTCTAGCGTATAAATAAAATACCAATCCAATGCCATATAAAATCATGGACAGTAATAGATAAGACACGCCTCCTGCATAAATCAGCCATACGCCATAAATTGAACCCGTTGAGCCTAAAAAGATTAAGTAAGCTTTACCACGATTTATCGCCAATTTAAGTACAAAAAGGGCTGATAGCAAATAGGGTATAAGCACCATAGATGTGGATAATTGAATCAGCGTGTTATAGCCAGATTGATAAAAGTGAGCAAGGATGATGAGTATACTGATCAACGTGGAAGTTAAATATAATGCATTGGCAGGGGTTCCTTTCTTGTTCAGTTTGCCAAAACAGCTTGGTACGGTGTGATCGTCACCTTGCCCACTTAGAAACAGCATTTCTGCAGCAAGAAGTAGCCATGATAATAGTCCGCCACTCACGGATACAATAAGTCCGATGTTAATGAAAGTGGCTCCCCAACTACCTACAACATGCTCAATGACCAGAGCCATTGAAGGATTTTTCATTTCTGCTAATTCCTGTTGAGGAACAATGCCTAAAGATAATACCGATACGCAAATGAGTAATAAACTGGTGATAGCAAAGCCAAAAAAGGTCGCTCGACTAATGCTTAAGATACTTTTGGCGCGTGATGCATAAACTGTCGCACTTTCGATTCCTAAATAGACCCAAACCGTATAAAGCATAGTGTGCTTTATTTGATCCACAATTGAGCCTAATTGTGGCGTTCCCCAAAAGTCTGTTTTAAAGGTATCCACTTTGAACGCTAAAATGATGCAGACAATAAATAATCCAATCGGTACAATTTTAGCTAACGTAACTAAGCAATTTAATAAAAATGCATGATAGATACCTTTTAATACAAACGAATTGACAATCCATAAGAAAATAAGAGCACCGATAACTGCTGGCAACGTGGTACCATTGCCAAAATAGCTGAAACAATCAAACGAGCCGAGAGCACTAAACAAGATAACCAAATAACTTGTGCATGACATCCATGCCGAGATCCAATATCCCCATGCCGCATTAAAGCCAATGTAATCACCAAATCCCGCTCGTACATATCCATATAATCCATCATTGATTTTATAAAAACGGATCGATAAATACTGAAAGATTCTTGTTAGCATTAGCATGCCAAATAAGGTAATAACCCATGCAATTAATATTGCTCCTGCACCGGCTCCTTCAGCCATATTTTGTGGTAGGCTAAAAATACCACTCCCTACAATACTTCCCACCACCAGTAAAGTGAGAGGAAGTATACCAAGTTTTTTTCTTACTGGTGTATTCATAGTAATTTCTTATTTAATTGGTTAGGTAAGTAATTGTTTTTATATGATTAAAATCTCAATGACATACAACTTACACCTCCGTCAATTTTACGGTATTCTGATGTATCAACTTCAATCACTTGATAACCCAGTGCTTCGATTTTAGCTTTGGTAATTGGATAGCCAGCAGGCATAATAACTCGTTCATTCACCCAAATACAGTTAGCGGCATAGCTTTCATGCTCCGGAATTTCAATAATATTAAGATGTTGAAATTCAGGTTTAGTAATAAATTCCCCTGCAGCTAACAAATTGTCATGTTCTAAATAGGCAAGACCCGTTTTTAAATGTAGTACTTTTTCTAAAGTAACCACAGATCCTGATAATCCATATTTTTCTAATATTGCAATCATTTGATCTGCACCCGATTGATTGGTTCGCGCTGATAAACCAATATAATAGTGATTATTAACCATCATTATATCGCCAGCTTCAACTGTGCCAGGTGCGGCAATTCTTTCAACTTTATTGGGGTAAAATCTCTCAACAGCTTCGCTGATAATTTCGGTTTCGCCACGACGACTTTCGGCACCAGGTCTGGTAATGATGGCGCAATGTGGGGTACACAAAACTGGATCTTCAACAAATACAGAATCTGGAAAACGTTCATCAGCTGGTAAAATAGTGATATCAACATCACATTGTTGCAAAGCTCGAATATAGTTATTGTGTTGATCTAACGCTTTTTGATAATCGGGTTTACCCAAGTTAGCCGAGGTTAAACCATCGATAAGTGATTTGGCTGGTGTTCTTGCAATAATATGATTAAATTTTTTCATTCGTTTTAAATCCTTTTTTAATTAAATAATTATGCTTTATTTTTGAATAATAATTCACAATAATAACTTTATCAAGAGTTAATTTGACTTTTTATGCAATTTCTGTGTTTTTTTATTCAAGTGGGAAATCTGATTGGTGGATAAAACTTAAATGAAAGAAAAATAGAAGCTGATTATTTTTTATAAAAAAGGGTAATAAACATTACCCTTAAAATTTGTTTTTTTAGCTGTTATAAAGGCTTTATAGGTTATTCTCCGTTAAAATCGACCAATGTATAACAGTTAATCCCCATGTTGGTTAACTTAGTTTTACCTTGTAAATCTGGTAAGTTAATAACAAATGCTGCATCTTCAGCTATTCCTCCCGCTTTTTGAATTAATTTAGCAGTAGCAGCAACAGTTCCACCTGTCGCAAGTAAATCATCAATGATCAATACTCGTTCATTAGGTTTTATTGCATCGCAATGCATTTCTAATGTATCGGTACCATATTCAAGTTGATATTCTTCTTTAAACACATTACGGGGTAACTTATTGGGTTTTCTTACCGGTACAAAACCTACACCTAATGCTAAGGCTAAAGGTGCTGCAAAGATGAAACCACGGGCTTCTGTTCCAACAACTTTATCAATATTTTTATCTTTATAATGATCAATTAAAAGATCGACAGAAGTTCTAAAAGCGATAGGGTCTTCAAGTAAACTGGTGATATCTCGAAACAGTATCCCTTGTTTTGGATAATCGGGGATAGTAATAATACTATTTTTAATAAGTTCAAGTTTTTCTTGCAATTGAGTCATATCAAATATTCTCTAACTATTTTCTTTAAGAGCGACTAATTTTTTATTATATACCCATGCTCTTTACAGTGGCAATAAACAAACAGTTAACACACCGTAAAATAGTGAGATAGGCGAGTTTGAATGCGATTACTGATATCCATTTGTGCATCGTTTAATTGGATTTTTACAACTTTTTACAACTAAATACATTATTTAGACAATAAATTTTGCAAATGATGAATAATTGAATAAACTTTATATGGAAGGAGAATTCAATGAAAATTATTAAAATATTTGCCCTGCTAGGACTTTCAGTTTGCAGCTTATTTAGCCATGCCCAAATAAATAAACAAATACAAGTTCGTTCAGAATTGTCATCACCAATTATTTTGGAAGGCACTCCAGAAACAAATTACTTAAAAGTCTCATTATCTGGTCAAAATGTTGATTCCAAAAAACGTGTTCCGATTAATTTAGCTATTGTTATTGATAAATCTGGTTCAATGTCAGGACAGCGAATCGAAAAAGCGAGAGAGGCAGCTATTTTGGCGGTTAATATGTTGAATGAAAATGATACATTATCTATTGTTGCCTATGATTCCAAAGCAAGAGTGATTGTTCCAGCAACCAAAGTAGATAATAAACTGAGAATCATTGGACTTATTAATGAAAATATTTATGCAGAAGGAGGAACAGCTCTATTTGCTGGTTTGAGTAAAGGAATTAAACAAGTTGAAAATCAACTGACCAAAGATAAAGTTAATCGTATTATTTTGTTATCTGACGGTCAAGCGAATATTGGTCCAAGTTCAGTAGATGAACTTTCTCAGTTGGCTATTATTGCGGCAAAAAAGAATATCGCTATTACCACATTGGGAATTGGCTCTGATTATAATGAATTATTAATGTCATCAATCGCAAGTTATAGTGATGGAAATCATGTTTTTGTAAATAATTCTGCAGATCTCGAAAATGTGTTTGTTCACGAGTTTACTGATCTTATGTCAGCTATTGCTCAAGACGTTGTGATTACTATTCAATTGAAAAATGGCGTTAAACCTGTGCGTTTGCTTGGTCGAGATGGTGTGATTAAGGGTAATGAAATAACCGTAAAAATGAATCAATTGTTTTCCAATCAAGAAAAATATGTATTGTTAGAGGTCATTCCAGATAAAGGTAAAGTAGGGCAAGAGAAAACTTTAGCTCAAGTTGACTTAAAATATGATAATTTATTAGAAAATAAAACTGAAAATGAAACTCAAGAGGTTCGCATTTCATACACCAAAGACAAAAAAATGGTGGATGATGCCATACATCATGACGTAGTTGTAGAAACCGAACTTCAGAAAGTGGCTCTTGAGAATGAAAAAGCATTAGAACTTTATAATCAAGGTAAACGAGATGAAGCACAACAATTATTACGAGAAAATGGTGAAGCACTCAAAGCCATTTCAGCGCAATCGCCGACAATGTCAATGTCAGATAAAGAGAGAATAGAAAATCAAGCTCGAAAAAATAAAACCTTGGCCGAATCAGTTCAAAAACCAGATTTTAGTAAAACATTGACTGAAGAACAATTTCAGTTAAAACAGAGTGTAATAAAAAAATAATTATGAAAAAAATAACAACGATTTTATCTTTATTTTTATTAATGACCCTTATTAGCTTTTTAGGTTGGCGTAGTATAGAGCATGAAGTACTAATGCGCAAAAATAACGAAACTTTATTAGCTAAAAGTCATATTAACAATATTAAATTATCGATTGAATCGTTGTTAAATCAACGTATATCTTATTTTAATAGTTTGATTTCAATGATTGATTCGGATCACAATAATGCTAAAGAATTATTAGAAAAAGAAACTGACTTTAGAAAGATTTTTGTAATAAACAAGAATAATATTTTGTTTTTAAGTCACTCCGAGGATTCTTCATGGCATAGTTTGGTTGAATCAATTGCTTTAGACCATTCTCTTCTATTAAATCTAAAAGATCATGATGAACAATTTCAACCTAACTCTGGTTGGTATCAAAATTATGATCATCTTATATACTGGTTCATAGTATCGGATGATATTATTGGTTTTGAACTTTCAACGGTTAAACTTACATTTGATATCATTAATTTACTCGATAATCAGTCATTGGAGGATAACTTTAAACTTATTAATAATGATAAGCAGATTTATAGCAACGGTAAAACATTCGAGAATGAAATCACTGAGTCGCTAAAATACCCATTACAAAATTGGCATTTAACTTATTATTATTCATCACCTAATTTAGTGAATTTATATATATTAGGAATAGGGGGGATTGGACTATTAATTCTCGTTTTATTTGGATTTGTCTTTTATGGTTATCGAGAATACACACGTACTTTGCGCTTGGCAAAACAGCAAGTTACTTTTGTTGGGCAAGTTTCTCACGAATTTAAAACACCTTTAACCAACATCACCTTATATTCTGAAATGTTAAGCGAATATTTAGAAGAGGAACCCGCCCCCATTCCAGATTATTTGCAGGTAATAAGTGCAGAAAGCAAACGATTAACTCGACTTATTCAGAATGTTTTGGCTTTCAATAAACCCAATAACTTAAATATAAAACCTGTTAATTTAACGTCACTCCTTAAGCAAGTCTATCTTACTTTTAAACCTATACTAGCGGCTAAATCATTACAACTTAATTTAATAAATCTTGAAAATGATTGTATTGTAAATACAGATGCCGATAGTGTTATGCAAATTCTTAATAATTTTTTGAGTAATGCAGAAAAATATGCGTCTAAGGGTAAACAAGTTGATTTATCATTGTGTAGATCGGGTAAACAGGTTGTAATAACCGTTCGTGATTATGGTGAAGGTGTTGCCTCTCATTTGTTAAAACAGATTTTTAAACCATTTTATCGAGTCAGTTCATCTATTACCGAAGGTGTTTCTGGCACAGGGATAGGATTAACTATTGCCAACCAATTAGCCAAGCAACTGCAAGGTGAAATTAAAGTTATAAATAAAAAACCGGGTATTGCATTTTCACTTATTTTAATGGAACAAAAAAATGAAAATATTAATTGCTGAGGACGATAAGCATATTCTTAACGGCATGTCAGATCTTTTAGAAAAAGAAGGATATATAATCATTAAAGCTTGTAATGGTAAAGTTGCTCTTAAACTATTTGAACAACAACAACCTGATTTTATTATTTTGGATATTATGATGCCAGAGCTGGATGGTTATTCTGTTTGTCGTGAAATTCGTAAATTGAATGAAGATGTTCCTATTCTATTTTTATCTGCAAAAGATGAGGAAATTGACCGAGTAGTAGGTTTTGAACTTGGTGCAGATGATTATATGAATAAACCTTTTGGAATTCATGAATTAAGAGCAAGAATTAAAGCCATTGCAAAACGTTATTTGAAAGCGAAAAATTCAAATCTAACCAAAAGCGATTATTTTGAATTTGGTGATTTAAAAATTTATCCTACTGAATTATACGCAAAACGAAATGACCAAATTATTGAGTTGACATTAAGAGAAATCAAAATATTGGAATGTTTATATCAACATAAAAATCAGGTTGTTACTCGTGATATGCTTTTCGATTATGCATGGGGATATGATTTTTTACCGAGCAGTCGTACGCTTGACCAACATATTTCAAAACTGAGAAAACAAATAGAACTTAACCCAACAATACCTATTTTAATCAAAACTATTCATGGCATTGGTTATAGGCATTAGATCGTTCTAGTGATTGGGTTAAATATTTTCAATTTTCTGTTTTACTCAGTTTGATTTTGTGAGTGTGATTTTTCATGTTCTATTAACCATTTTTTTCTTTCTAATCCTCCTCCATAGCCAATAAGTTCACCACTAGATCCGATTACTCGATGGCATGGAATGATGATTGCTACACGATTATTACCATTGGCGTTGGCTACTGCTCGAATTGCCAATGGATTATTTATTCTTTGTGCTTGCCGTTTGTAAGTTGTCAGTTCACCATAGGGAATTTCTTTTAAACATTCCCAAACGGTTTGTTGGAAAGGCGTTCCAGGGGTATGTAATGCCACAGTGAAATGAGTTCTGATCCCTTGAAAATATTCGGAAATCTCAATTTTGGCTTGTTTTATGTGTTCGTTTTCTCCAAAAATAATCTTCATGTTAAGTTGGGTTTGTAATTGTTTGAATTCGGTTTCAAGCATTCTTCTATCAACAAATTCTAATAAACAAATACCTTGCTTAGTTGCACAAATAAACATTGGGCCTAACGGGGTGGTTAATCTATCAATTAAAATAACGTCATATTGTCGATTGGTTGAGGGTGATTTTTTCATGATTTTTTTATAGGTATAACCAAAACCACTTAAAGAATTATAACCTGTATCAAATGCGGTATTGATGATATTTTTTCCTGATTTAATTTCCTGAAAAGCATTGTTAATTCGAAACATTCGCTGATAAGCATGAAACGTTATTCCATAATGTTTTTTGAACCATCGACGAATAATTTCTGGGCTTAAGTTATTCAGTCTCAATTCATAATCCGTTATTTTTGTTTTGGGCTCTTTATTCATTAATTCAATGGCTTTAATTACCTCTTCCGGTGCTTGATTTGAATTTTCAGTGGGTTTACATATTTTGCAAGGTCGATATCCCTCATCAAGAGCTGATTTAAAAGTTGAGAAAAATTCGACATTTTCATATTTTGGTTTTCTTGCTCGGCATGTAGCAATACAAAAAATAGATGTCGTTTTAACACCTACATAGAAAATTCCTACGTAACTTTGATTTCGGTCAAGTAAGGCTCGGTAATAAACTTCTGTTTGTTTAGTATCGGTAATTAGCATCGAATGTTTCTTTTAGATTAATTGATTTTCATTAGGTTGTAAGCTTATTAAAAAAGCTATTTTCTTGGCAACCGAAAAATTGACAACTATTTTCAAACATAATTATTTGATAAAAATTTCAGATATTTGATCAAAAATAATTGCCAAACGAATGAATATCCAATCTAATACTCACGCTTAATAAAAGTAAAATTTTATGAATAATGATCAGTTCAGATAAATGATTTATCTGATTTTTTTATTATAATTTGTTAATAATAATTGCAAAATTTCAGAAATGAAAAGGAATAAAAAAATGAAAAAAGCGTCTGCTATTATGGCATTACTATTATTTTCAGGACTTGCACAAGCAAGAACCTACGATGAAATTATCAATTCAGGATTTTTAAAAATTGGTGTCCCCGCTGATTATGCGCCATTGGCTTTTTATAATACCCAAGAAAAATTGGTCGGTTTTGATATTGATATGGCAAAAGATTTCGCAAAACAATTAAATGTGATGCCGGTATTTTATATCACTAGTTGGCCAACCTTATCACAAGATTTAGCGGATGATAATTACGATATTGCTATGGGTGGTGTAACTTATACAAAGGATCGTGCAGAAAAATTCTTACTTTCTGATGAAATAGTGCCAAATGGTAAAGTAGCGTTAGCTGCATGCCATGTCGCATCCAATTTATCAAGTCTAGACAAAATTGATCAACCTGATGTTAAGGTGGTCGTTAATCCTGGTGGCACAAATGAAAGCTTTGTCAATGGTAATATTCATAAGGCCCAAGTGATTCGCGTAGAAAATAATTTTGATAATATCCAAGCTTTGCGTGATAAAACAGCCGACCTTATGGTAACGGATCTTATTGAAGGTCACTATTATCAATATAAAGAGCCAAATGTTTTATGTTTAGCAACTGATACCCCATTTAAAGGTACAGAAAGCTATAAAGCTTATATGGTTCAATCAGGCAACCAAAAACTTTTGAATGCAATTAATAGTTGGCTTCCTAATTCAAATAAGCAGCAATTAGCGTTAAAATGGGGCGTAAAAACTCAATTAAATTAGTTCGCTAGTAACTTATTAAATATGGCGGTTAACACTGCCATTATTATCCTAAATAATATCTGTTTTAGTTCTATTTTTGTTGGTTACCAATAGATCCATTAGGTCATTATCTCTCTTCTAAATAATGTATATTAATCTTTTTTGGAGTAATACTAAAATGAATTACTATGATTTTTTAGTCATTGCATTAAAATTGTTGGTTGTATTCATCTGTATTATTTTATTTTTGAAAATTACTGGTAAGACCTCACTATCCCAAATGTCGAGTATTGATTTTATTGGTAATATGATTTTAGGTGGAATTGCGGGAGGTATTATCTATAATCCCAAGTTGACCGTTTTTGATTTTTTGGTGGTGTTAATAATGTGGACAGCCATTATGTATACTTCCAACTATTTAAAGAAAAGAAGTCAAAATGCCAAAGCATTCATTGTTGGTAATCCGATTATTTTAATGGAAAAGGGTAAAATTAAACTAGATGCCTTTACCAGTGTTAACTTGGATTTTTCCAGCTTTGCTGTACTACTTAGAATGAAGAATATTTTTACTATTCATACTGTTGATAAAGCTATTTTGGAGCCAAATGGTCAATTAACTGTGGTTAAAAAAGGTGATAAAGATATATCCGTCCTTGTGTTAGAAAATGAAAGTCCTAATGAAGATGGGTTGAAATCGATCGACAAAGATGAAGATTGGCTAAAATCTAAATTAGCTGAGCAGGGTTATGCTAATTATGATGGATTATATTGTGTTGAATACTATGATGATCGTCTTTTTGTCATACCAAGCGAACTTGTTAATTGAGTTTTTTGTTATGGCAAATTTTTAATTAATAAACCTTAACCATTATTTTGGCTAAGGTTTTATAAAGAGTTTAACTATTTTAGTTATATAAAGGCGATTGGTTTAATGATTTAACAATAAAGCTTGGTACTTGAAAATTATTATTGAGTTTTTGCTGAATTTGTTTCGCTTCTTGTTCCGTTTTACATTGAGTGAAGATACAAGCACCTGTCCCTGTTAATCTGGTTGGGGCAAATTGAGACAGATAAGTAATAACCTTATCAACAATTGGATATCGTTTTCGAACGACATTTTCACAATCATTTTTAAACTGATCAAATGGTAAAGCTAATAAATCATCAAGATCTCGGCTTGGTGTATTACGGGTAAGTTCAGGATCATTAAACACTTTAACTGTGGAGATTTCAATATTAGGGTAGGTGACTAAATACCAATATTGTGGAATATCAACCGTTAATAACTGATCACCAATGCCTTGGGCAAAAGCTGCATGACCATAAATAAAGATAGGCACATCAGCCCCAATTTTCCGTCCTATTTCAATTAATGTTTCCGTAGTTAAATTGAGTTGCCATAATTGATTAAGTGCGACTAATACCGTTGCAGCATTTGATGACGCGCCACCCAGTCCACCGCCCATAGGGATTTTTTTATCAATAGTGATATCTACCCCCAAATCCTGACGATTTGTATAAGATTTTAACCGATTGGCAGCAATAACCATCAAGTTTTTATCTTCAGGTACATTAACAAACTCGGTCAGTAAATGGATCTGGTTATCCTGACGTACTTTAAATGTTACAATGTCACAATAATCAATGAACTGAAATAAGGTTTGTAAATTGTGATAATTGTCAGCACGACGCCCAGTTATATAGAGAAATAAATTTAATTTTGCTGGTGAATACCACTGTTTCATTATGACTTCCTGTTATTGCAAAATCCAGTTACTGATCTTTAAACGAATATTTTCACCATCATGATTTAACTCTATGATTGCAGGTAAATCTATTTTTTGGTTTTTATAGGTATAAGTTGAATAACTAGGAATTTTTAAGTTCCATTTGTTATTGTTTTGCATAAATTCAGTTGATACTAATCTGCCAGAATTGTCTAATTTATCATTAATATTGTTAGAATAACCTTTTAACCAATTATGGAGAGAGTTAAAAGGAATATTAACATTCGATACTTTCTTCATTAAGTTCTCAATATTGGTGTCACTATAACGGTTACCATTTTTATTAATGAGTTCGGCAAAATCAGGCTCCGATTTTAACGTTAATATATTTGTTCCGACTGGAGTAGTTAACTTAACTTCAAAATGGTTAACGGATTGTTGGGTAATTAAAAATCGCCCGTAGTTACGAGTTTTTTCACTTATTTGGGCAATACTGCCATTAACACGAAAGGTATTTATCTGTTCAAGAGTTTGTTGATGAGTCTTCCATTGTTGTTCAATTGATGCAATATCTTTAGGTTTAGTGATCTGGCAAGCCGTGATAATAAAAGGTAAAACTAGGATAAAAGCATATTTAATTTTAGACATGAATTATCTCTTGTAGTTGAACGTTTGAATTATTTTATTATAACTGATAATACAACAATAAGAAAAAGTAACTGTAAATTAACGTTTGATATTTTTTTATGTATAATGTTATGCCAAGGACGCTTCATAATACAGCTTTTGATTAAAATAAAATTCAAGAAGAAACAATGCAATGTCAATTACAATATTAGGTGTTAATCATAAGACGGCTCCATTAGCATTAAGAGAAAAAATTGCTTTTCCTAACGAAACAGTAGATAAAGCACTGTATAGCCTTTACCAACATCCTCTAATTGAGGGATGTGTAATACTATCAACCTGTAATCGAACCGAAATATATCTAAATTATGAACATCAAACAGATTATATTAGATTAAAAGGATTTGTTGAAAATTGGTTAGGTCAGTTTCACAATGTTGATCTTGAGCAATACAAAAACTCCCTTTACTGGTATGAAGGTCAACAAGCTGTTGAACATTTAATGGCTGTAGCAAGTGGTTTGGATTCGATGATTATTGGTGAACCACAGATCTTGGGGCAAGTGAAAGTTGCCTATACAATTGCACAAAAAAATCAGTGTTTGTCGGTGACATTAGAAAAACTCTTTCAAAATATTTTCCATGTAGCAAAACTTGTGCGCAGTCAAACTGATATTGGCTCTAATACGGCTTCAGTTGCTTATGCTGCTTGTCTTGTTGCGCGTAAGTTGTTTACCGACACATCCAAATTAAATGTCATGTTAGTAGGAGCAGGGGAGACAATAGAACTGATTTCTCGTTATTTAAAACCTCATGGGTTTAATCATGTTCTTGTTGCTAATCGTACACGTGATAAAGCATTAAAATTAGCTTCCCTTATTGATGCTGAAATTATTTCTCTACCTGATATAGCTCATCGCCTTAAAGAGGTCGATATCGTTATCAGTTCTACTGCAAGCCCATTACCAATTATTGGAAAAGGAATGGTCGAACGCACCTTGCAGGCAAGAAATCATCAGCAGATGTTATTTATTGATTTAGCGGTTCCCCGTGATGTAGAACAAGAAATTAACGAACTTGATAATGTACATTTATATACGATTGATGATCTTCAAAAAACGGTTGAAAATAATTTAGAACAACGCGCCATGGCAGCTCAAAAAGCACAATATATAATTCAGGAACAAGCTGAGCAATTTATCGACTGGCTTAAAGCTCGTTACGCCGTTGACTATGTTAAACAGTATCGCAGTAATGCACAAAGCATTAAACGCGAATTAGAGATCAAAGCGTTAAATGCTATTAAGCAAGGCGCAAATGTTGATGAAGTCTTTGCTGAGTTTTCTCATCGATTAACAAATAAATTAATCCATGCGCCAACCCAAACTTTACTTAATGCAGCAACGCATGATTGTGAAGACTGTTTTAAAGTGTTAAGCAAAGGATTAGGTTTGAAAAGTCATTAATGAGATTTTGATATGTAAAAAGGGAATAGAACTGCTTGGATCAACTTGAATTTTTTGAAATACCCTCTCCTTGTAAACGCGTTTGTGAAACCGATAAACAAGGTTATTGTATTAAATGCTTTCGTTCTAGGACAGAACGATTTAATTGGTTAAGTTTTTCCGATACTCAAAAGCAAGAAGTGCTTCGCTTATGTAAGCAAAGGGCGTTAAAACGTCGTTATCTATTATTGCAACAGCAACAACAAAAGATCCAAGATACAACCTTGCAAAATGAACTCAATTTTTAAATCCTGACCTTGTTATCTATTTTACAATGGGATAACTTGTAATCTATAACAACTCGGAGTAGCATTTTTCAAACAAGCAATTATTGCAAATAATGAGTCACCATTGTTAATTAAATCGAGATCTCAGCTATGAAAATGTGTATTGCATGTGGCATGCCAATGACTTCACTTGGTGATTATCCTTTGCATGACATGTCTAAAAATTACTGTAAACATTGTGCTCACAATGATGGCACAATGAAAACATTTGATGAGAAATGGCAAGAAGTTGCTCTGCGTTATGCTAATAATCATCATATCGATTATTCAATAGCTAAACATACTGCATATGTAATACTAAAAAAATTACCTGCTTGGAAACGAAAGTGGTAAAAAAAAGTATTTATTTTTACTCTAGAGAATGTTTATTGATTAAATCTAAGAATATTAGCTAAATAAGCAGAGTTGTCTGCTTATTTAGTAATCCCATATAAAATAAAACTTACTTGAAACTTAAACAAATCTTAATCAATAAATCTAAAATCTTGCAGTCTTTGACTAACAAAGAGCAGCATATCATCAAATCCAGAAGTCCAATATGACCAATCATGACCACCATTGCGAGCAATAAAGGTATAGTTAATATTGTTTTTCTTGAAATTCATACTTAATAGTGTATTGCCAATAAGAAAATCATCTTTAGAACCGCAATCAAGATAAAAATAGCCCTCAGACTCCAATTTATTCGATGTAGTATTTAAAATATCATATTTATCATAAAATTTATTATTTACTCTGCTTTCGCCTACAAGGTTTAAACCGAATGCTTTGCCATAGCGTCGATTGTATACATTCATATCCATTGAAATTATATCTTCTTTGGTTCTAAACGCCCCGCTTAAGGCTACCGTCGCCTTAAAAAGGCCGGGATATTGTAAACTATAATAAACAGCGCCAAATCCGCCCATTGAAAGTCCACCAATGGCTCTAAATTTGGGTAAATTATTTACCCTGTAGCTTTTTTCAATTTGAGGCATGAATTCTTTGATAAACATATCCTCATAAAGATACTGGTCATCCGCATCATTCATATAATAGGTATTATTTTCAAAAGACCCATTTCTAGTAGCATCAGGCGTGACAACAATCATGGACGTTATCTTTCCAGAATTGATTAAATTATCCAAATGAGCTTGTAAATTACCCTGAGTATAAGGATCGGTATGAATACCATCCGCACCGCCATGTAAAAAATAAAAAATAGGGTATGTTCTATTAGAACTATGATAATCTGGAGGCAAATATACCGTATAATGGACATCGTTACCTAATATTTGACTTTTTATCGTTTTACTAGAATCAACAATACCCTGTGATGAAAAACAATTTGTAACATATAAAACGGATAAGACGCTTACTAAAAAGATATTTTTTAAAAAACTACAAAGGTTGTATTTCATAGGATAATTCTCCTTTTTGATTAACAGATTGAGCAATCATATACCGCTGATAATCATTGTTAGGCAATTAAGATTGAATTTTTTGAACTCTGTCACATTATTATTAACCTATAGCAATTTCAGATGGAATTATGGAATCCGATTGAAGATAATTTGTATGGCATAATTAAATATACAAAATCTGTTATTCAAAATATTAATATTGCTATGTAGCTATCAGTTATATCGACATATCTATACTATTAAACCTAAAGGATATAAATGCTGACATTAGTTGGATTTTTAGGCAAACAAAGCACTTTATGATAATAATTGTTGCAGATATCACAAAGCTTAGTATAATGCCCACGTTTACTTATTTACACTTCTAATGCCAGTGTGGCGAAATTGGTAGACGCAGCGGATTCAAAATCCGCCGCCCTTAAAAGCGTGTCGGTTCGAGTCCGACCACTGGCACCAAATAAATCAATAATTTACAGACAAATTTCTTTCTAATAAAATATTTAATAATCACTAAGTGGCGGTAAAATGGCGGTTGATTTTTTATTAAAACGCCTAGACTTTTATTATAATGATATATACCCCTCCCCACATTGTAGTGCATTTAATTAATGCATCATAATCTTTTCGTCACCTGTTCATGCGATCCGTTTAACAATTATTTTCGTTTTTTTTAAAATTAACACGGTTTTATATATATTTAAATAAAACAGGTATTTGCGATAAAAAAACTAAAAAAATTTATTGAAAATAAAGCAACTAACAAATATACTGTATAAATAAACAGTGCGAGGGCGAGAATGGATGAGTTAACAATAAATGATATTAAAATAGAACGCGCAGAATTTATCAGTAGATTAATGATTGATGCTGAGTTGTCAGAACGAGATCTAAAGATAGGCTTGTGTTTACTGCATGAAATATTATTAACGTCAATGAATACTCAGAATGAGAGTGTAACAGGTAGTGGGGCATAGCCCCATAGCCCATTTTATGCCGCGTGGCTTTTTGACGATAACGGGATTTTAACTGTTGGATCTGGGATGGCGCTGGGAACTATTGTTAGTGAAACTGATTGCAATACAACAAACGAATGACAACAGTAAATATTAGTGCATTGTCGATATTGTTTGCGCGTAATGGGGCTGAGTTCCTCGCTGGTTCGGATAGTTGTTTTTGATTTGCAATGCGGACATTTCATGGGTTACCTCTTTAGTTGTTGAACTGAACTAAATTAAACAGAATTTTAACATAACTTTCTTTTTAATCAAAAAGTTATTTATCTTCCTGTTCTTCTAATGGTATTTCATCATTTTGTAGTTTTATTTCCAACTCTACGAATGTACTGTATCCAGTAGCACTATTTAGCGTGTGAGTGCATCTGGTTATTGTCCACAGGGTGGAGTCAATCTCTTTTTTAAATCCTGTAACTGCTACGGGCATCTCTGGGTACATATCTGGACGACCCTCGGCTAAATTAATGCTAAATTGTGATGCTCCCCGCTGTAATTTTTCCCATTCATTACGCGCGGCGCGGTATGCATTTTGTTTGCTAGCGTATGTATGCCGTAATATCTTTACGTTGCCGTCTGCGCCGACCAAGACGCCATTGTCAGTTTGTTTATTTTGGTTTTGTGCTTTATTTTTCGGTTTTCTTGTGGTTTTTGCTTGTTGTTTTTTTTGTTGCCTATAATCAATCCAATACGCTTTTACACCTGTATATGCTTTGCGATCAGCGATGGCAAACCGATGCTGATCGCCAAGCTTTCTGGTAATTGTTGCCGTTGGGATATCGTGCCCATTTACTGTTTTTGCAATGCCTTTTTTGAAAACTATTAGCATTCCATTTTTTAATGTTGCGGCGGCGTTTAGATCATTACAGATGCGAGTTAAAAATGATGCGTCAGATTCATTTGTTTGATCTAAATGTGTAATACTTTCATCGCCTAAACTTTTATCGATTCGATAGTCTAGATTATGACGTTTTGCTATCTCAGCAACAATTGCGCGCAATGTAGTGCTATCATAGCTTTTCTCGCGTTTTTCATTTAGAGAGTCGCGGAGATTGGCACTTTTACCTCTGATTGATAACACGTCTGGAGCGCCTGTGTGCTCACACTCATCAATTGTAAAAATATTTTGCAATATCACATTATCATTAAACCAGCCAAGCGAGACGCTGATTTCAATTCCTCTTTTGGGTAGTTGGAGCGCACCATCACTATCATCTAATTCGATTGAGATCGAATCAGCGTCTAGTCCGCGGTTTTCCGTTATTTGCATTGATATCAAACGTTTGTCAAAATTAGAGGTTATATCTTTATTATTAATGCTAATTGTATACGCAGGTTGTTTCATATCATCCCTATTATGTCAGCAAACGGTAACCAGTCTGGCGGGTCAACTTTGGTTAATGAGATGGTAAACTCAATTTTACGAGGAGCACCATCCTTAAAAAATTCTGTTTTAGTTTTTTTTAGATTTGTCATCACAAAAAAACCAAGTGGAACGCCGGTCCCATCAATCAATGGCCACGAATAACCTAAATCAGCCATTCTCTCAAGCCATGCTAAACTTAGCCGACCTCCCGTCAGTTCTGGATATAAAACACCTGATAGCGTGATAGTTTCGTTGTCTATGCCGATAAACTGCAATGATGAACGGTGATTAACGCGAGAGTTGGCAGGGTAACGCCAGTCTTTATTTTCCTCGAAAACTTGGTAAGGTATTGTTTTTAAGCTGAAAACAAATAAGCCATAACACATCATCATATTAATCGATATCCCTTAAACTGTTTCTAAATTGTGCCGAATTGTTACGATCTCGGCGGTCAAGCTCTTTGATAACACAGCGCGCAATTTCTTGTTCATTCATGCCAGGTGAGGCATTGATGGTGATGTAATATTGTGACGCATTAGACGTTTGCCCCAGTGGCACGCGCTTATCGATAATGGCATCTCGTGGAATCGAATCAATCTTATTTGCAAATTTCCCTAATACTTTTGTCGCTGTAGGCTGAGTGCGATTAACACCCTTGATATAACCGTCAACTGTGTGGTCGCCAAATTTGGCAAATACTCTCGATGGTGAGTGGATATCTAATGATTTTTTAAATTGATTGCTAATCCCGTTACCAAACTGATGTATAAATTGCAATGCGTTTGATTGTTTATTTTCAATGCCTCGGACGTAACCATCCACTGTGTATACCCCGAATTTAGCAAATACACGGGATGGTGAATGAATATCTAATGATTTTTTAAATTGATTGCTGACATTATTGCCCAGTTTATTGACAGTTTTCACGGCGCTGGGATGGCGGCGTTTAATTCCACTTGTATAACCATCAACTGTAAATACTCCCAGTTGAGCGGTAGGGGATGCGTTCAGTGATGCTGCAAACCAATTACCCACGCTGGCACCGAACCCGCTAACAGTATTCTTTGTTTGAGACCACTTATCCAAAATACCATCTTTTAGATTATCAGCGATACTTTGTCCCTTTTTCTTCCATTCTGCGACAATTCCATCTTCTCCGACCAATTTCTCTTTGAGCTCTTTAATTGTTTTCCCTATTCTTTCTGGAGTGCCGACGATGTAATCAACAATTTCTTTTATTTTCAAAAATAAACTTTTGAATTTTAATAGTACCCATCGAACAGCCCCGCCTACCGTGCGGCCAAACGATACCCCGGCATCTTTGGCGGCATTTAGTTCTTTTTTTGTTGATTTAACTGGAGTAAATAAATCTTTGAACCATTTTGTTATTTCATCGATTATTTCACCCAACCAATTAAACGTATCGCCAACAGCTTTGATAATCGGGTTGAGAAACGAAAATTCTTCTCTAACCGGCGTCAATTCCTCTTTCAGGCCCTCCCAAAACCCAGAAAAAAATGCTGCTAATGGCTGCCAATATTTATAAATAATGAGACCAACTAACGCGATAGCGCCTAAAATCCAACCGATAGGCCCCAGAACAATAAACAGTGCCCTAAATGCAACAGATATAACGCCGGGGATGCGAGAGAATGAAAATAATGTCCGTCCTAACCCCAAAAACGCGCTACCAAGTGATCTAATTGGCGAACCTGCAAATAAAATAAATCCTCGTCCTAAGCTGGCAAACGATTTTACTGGCGATCGAGCTACAGTAATTAATGATTTTCCAATGCCTCCAATCCCTTTTTTTAATGATTTTATTGGAGAGCGCATGAAATTTAATAACGTGTTGCCTGCGCCGTTAAATGTTCCGCCAAAATTTTTTTGTGCTTTAGATGTTTTTGCTAATGAACGACCTAAGGATTTGATTGCGGCGCTGGTTCTTTTGAATGGAGGGCCAACAAATGATAACATCGTTCTGATTAATGATCTGAATCCACCGCGAGCAACTTTTGTTTTTATAAATAACCCCCCAAACTCTAAGCCCAGCCGGGATAATAAAAACCGCGTCATTAACATTGGCCCGAACGTTGTCATCAAAACCAGCGCAAACGCACCAAAAGCAGCGCTGACAACGGCGATCCCAGTACCAAGCATAACAATAGCTTTTGAAAGCGCCGGATGTTTTTTAAGAAACTCTCCAATCTTATGCAATACGTGAGTTAACTTGCGCACAGCATCACGTAACCATTCGTTATTGTTTTCAAATAATTCTACGCTAATATTCTCAAATGCTGCGTGGAGCATTGTCATATCGCCGGCAAGGTTATCTAATTTTGTTTTTGCTACTCTTGCGGCCTCTCCATCATATTGCCCCGGCTCCCCGCGCATGGTTCTTAAGTAGCCGATTACGGCTTGGTTTAGTAAAACTTCAAACCCGGTTAACCCGATTTGACCTGCTATTTGTTTATTTATTTTTGCGCGTTGCACGTTACCCATATGTTTGGTTGCGGCGGCGATCTCTGACATAATGTCAATAACATCGCGCATATTACCGTTTTTATCAGCGACTTTAACGCCTAATTTCGCAACTGCGTTTGATGTTCCTAACCTGACCAAAATTTGGCGAAGTGTTGTACCGGATTGGCTCCCCTGTATGCCGGCATTCCCCATCACAGCCGTTAATGTTGCAATGGTTGCAAGGCTTTGACCAAATGATGCCCCGACCCCGGCTGAATATTTAAGTGACTCCCCCAGCTTAGGAATATCAACATTATTCCGAGTAAACATTGCTGTTAAAATGTCGGCGACATGATCCATCTTTTCGGCGGGTAACCCCATGGCCATTTGAATATTAGACGCAATATCTGCTGTAGTTGCTAAATCGACGTCGCCAGCGGCTGAAAGATCTAACATTCCGGGCATGGCGTTTAAAATTTGCTCTGGTGTGTACCCAGTCCTACCGAGAAAATATTGACCCTGCGCCACTTCGCTATCGGTAAACTTGGATATAAGAGGTAACTGTCTTGCTTGTTGCCGTAACGCCAGCATTTTCGGATCGTTTTTATTATCAATTCTGGTGACAGCTTGGGTGTTGCTCATGCTGGCGTCAAATTCATAACCCACATGAAGCAGGTTTTTTAATCCTCTAAACACAGTTCGTCCAGTTGATAATGAGCCATACCCAATGGCACCGAGAACTGCCGCACGTTGCATGCCAGTATCATATTTTGTTCTGATTTGATTTAGTTTTGATTGGCGTTGATTTAACTGTTGCAACCGCTCGGACTGTTGGTTAATGCTGTGATTTGTCGCTAGAATATTGTTTTTTAAATTTATTTGATGCTGTGCTAGATTTTTAGTGCTAATCCCTGATTTTTGTAATTCTAGCCGTAATGGCGTTAATTTTTCCTTTAACCTTTTAACTTCTATTGTCGCAGCGTTAAAGGCGTTTTGTAGTGATTTCGTAGGTCGCTGCGCGTTTTTTAACTCAAGCGCTAGTGATTTAGCTTTATTTTGAGCGTCGCTAAATTGCTTTTTTAACTGAATAAATCCATTTACATTTTTTTGTGTATTGTTTAATTGATTTAGCTGATTGCGAGTGGCGGTCAATTGTTGTGCTAATTGTTTGGCGCCACTCATAGCGTTACCAAGGGGGCGACTAACTTTATCAACACCCATTAAATTTACATTTAACTGTAAGTTATTCATTCGCTCCGCTCCGTATTCGGGCTTGTTCTCGCCACTCCATTAATTCAGACAAAGTAAAATCAAACATCGCAGAGGGTTGCCAGTGGAATACCATCGCAACATCTGCGATAGCATCCTCTACGCGGCGGGGGATTCCGTCGGGGCATTCCTCGATGTCTCTGACAAAAAACTGGCAATAACTTGTGTGATTTCAGATAAATCGATTAAATCGAGATCAAAGACTTCATGCTCTGCGATTTGTGGGGTTGTAATTCTAGGCAATACTTTAGCCAGAGAATCAATATCAAGTTCGATAAAATCCAGCAATTTAACACCGCGAAGATCTCCCGTTAGTGGTTTTCGAATGGTTAACTCGCTAATAGTTGTTTTACCAGATTGAATCCCTGCTTTTAATTTGATTTTTTGTGTGTTTTGCATAACGTTACCCTCATATTTTATGACATTTATGATAGCCCTTACGGCTATATTTTAGATAGATGTTAAATACCGATTGCGCGGCGCGCCTGTTCTAAACGATCTTTACCCCCGACTTTATCTATCATGTTAATAAAATCGATTTCTGTAATTTCCTCGTTATCGATAATTTCTTTGTAATATGTGCATTGTGTAGTAATTTTCGTTGAGTTGCTTTCGCCTTGTTTTAACTCACCGCGATCATGTTCTTTGTGGCGACCATTGACGATGATTTCGACTTTTACAAAATCTTCGCTATCATCCTTTTGATATGCACCAGCAAATCGTAAAGTAACGCCATTGATTAATCCGCCATGTTTTTCGAGTACTTGGTATGCAAGACCACCGATTGACCATTCGACGGTTAACGCATCATCATCATAACCGAGATCGATTGGAGCTACACCCGGCATGCCTCCACCTCGGTAATTTTCAAGCTTTCGCGTCAGTTTCGGCGGTGTAAATGATTCTATTTCCCCGATATATGAGGTTCCGTTTACATAAACATTAAAGTATTTGAGTTTTTTTGGAAGTGCCATTTTTATATCCTTAATTAGAAGCGACTGAGTTAGCCAAATCAACCAAATATTTGTCAGTGATTCGTTGGCGTAACATGAGATTTTCAAGTGGCGGCACAGGTGTATAATCATAATCAATATATAATTTGCCTGCTTTTAGAATGTCTGGAGTATTTGCCTCAGGATCAAACCATGCTTTACCATCAATAATGTAACCATTAGATTTTAATTCACGGAATTTATTATTAATTGATTCAATTAAATCTTTAATTAAAGAAGCATGCATTGGTGCGTCAACTAATTGAAATTGTGCTTCAGCAATAGTGTCAGCTAATACTTGTGCTGTACGAGTGTAGTTTTCAAACGCAAATAATGTATCAGCAGAACAAGTACGAGAGCCCCAGAAGCGATAGCCTTGATTGCAAATTAGGGTAGTTACATCGTGTTCGTTTAAGTAATTTGAGTCAGAGCTTTCTTCTTGTAGATCCCAAAAAACATCATGAGAAATACCTGTAACGCCATTAACAGGAACATTTGATAATGTTTTATGCCAGCCCACCTTTTGATCGATTTGAGCACGTAGACCTAGCGCTCTCGCTGTTGCGGATAAGGTAACATTTTGTTTTTGAGTGGTATCAAAACCGACAAAATCAGGCCAAATTACCATTGCCTCGCGAGCACCCAATTGATCGCGATAAAGTACTGCATCTTCTTTGGTTTTAGCTCCATAAGCCGAAACATAACAAAACGCCCGCAATTTTTGAGCTAATGACACTAGCGCAGTAGCAACCGGCAAAGAGTCATAACCAGGCACGCCTAAAATACGTGGCTTTACTTTCAATTGTGTTTGAGCTGAAAGTAGGGCTTTCATGCCAGTATATTTACCATCGGCGGTTATTGAGCCGATGATATTTGCTGTAGTATCCGCATCAGTTGTGCCCGCCTCAACGCGAACAACAATAATAATTGGTGAGCATTGATCGGCGATTGCTTCTAGTGATGATTTAAGCGTTCCTGTTGAGCCAGCTTTACCAATTGCTGTATTGACGTTGGTAATCAAAACTGGCGTGTTAAGCGGAAAATGTGTCGCGTCGGCATCATCGCCAGTACAAACAATACCGATAACAGCAGTCGAAACTGTTCTGATTGCGCGTGCGCCGTCGTTGATTTCTATGACTCTGACGCCATGGTGGTAGTCATTTGGCATTTATGTTCTCCAGTAAATTTGTAAATTACAAAATATATTGGAATGGTTGCATATTGATGTTAAGTGCGTTAGTTGTTCGATTTGTGAAAATTGGATTTACAACTTGCGAAAATGAGCGGGCGCATTTGTAAATAAAAAATATCCAGATAATTGTACTGTTTATACTAATACAATTATCCAGAATAATTGTTAATAGGTTTTTATTTTGGTTGTTTTGGCCAATCAATATCTGGCGCCTGATTAACATCAACACGATTTAACAACACGCGGTATTTTTTCCACTCCGCGTATAACGTTTTTTCAGTATCGGTTGCAATGTTAGCATCGGCGGCGTCCTGTAAATACTGGATCTGCTCGTTAGCGTCATTTAATAGTTGTTTTTTATTCTCAGTTGCGACGTCAATATAATGTTGTTTTTGTTTTTCAGTATCTAATACCCACTGCTCACCGTCCCAACGGTCAAATTCACTGGACGGCCTGAGGAACGTAAAATTGGATGGAATATCGCCCACGTCAGTAACCAACGATTCTGAACCGGTTGAGGTTGAGTAAATTTTCTGACCTCGATAATCAGGCGGATACGTCCAGTTTTGGCCGTTGTGAATAATGGCGTGACTATCATTAACATTGTTTGGCGCGTCTAGGTACGCGTTAGCCGGTAAGCCAACGCCGACAGGTAAATATTGATAGGTTGCCTGTAAAAACTCACCGTTTGAATTGGTATTATAAACAACCGCCCATCCGGCCGAAATTGTTAATCCGCTGTTATCTAATACCGCTAATGGCGGCTGTAATTGATATTTCATTATTATTCTCCTGATCATCCTGCTTTAACTATATACATAAATGCCACATTGCGCGGGCGGTTTTCGTGCGCCACAGGTACAACACGCGAGGCATTGAAAGAATAAACGCTGCCCCAATCGTCACGGTCGCCCCCCTTTACAGCAGCGTTCCAGCGAGAATCGGCTTGAATTGCCCCCTCTCCCTCTATCGGTCCTGCACCAGCAGCGCGACCAACGACAGAAAATCGCCCCCAAATATTCCTGATCGCATCATCCTGATAACTGAGAATCGGGCGGTTAGGATCGAGTCCTCGCCCGCTATCTTTACCTCTAATAAAAACCCCCCTCAAATCGGGTAGGTTCCCGGTCGGATAGGCACTAGCCAGCGCAGGGAATTTATTTGTATCGAACGCTGACCCGTTGCATTCCAACCAGCCAAACGGCGGGGCGTCTTTAGGCCACGGCAGAGGCACCCCAACTGGAATAAAATTGTGAATATTGGACGTGGTCACCGTTTCGTTCCACGGTTGGTTACCGTTGATTGTTCTGCAACGGTTAAATATTCTAGGCGTTGTCGATGCAACCGCTGCCACCTGTTCAACGTAAAAATATGGATTCCCCGTGCCGTAAACGATTAACGTCGCTGAATCGTTTCTAGGCAGATCGGGAAAATCTGAGGTTCTAACTGCGTACCAACCACTGAGTAATCGCTCATTTGGGTTACTAGTTGGGGCACCAGTTAATGAGCCGATCCCGTAATCGCCGGTCTTCAGTACTGATTTATTATTAATCGTCACATCATCAACATATTGAAAACGCCACGAATTTGTTGACGAGTTGTACACTAATTTGCTTAGCCATTGTTTTGTTTCTGAGTTATAAAATACGTGTGAATAATTATCATTTGATGAAATAAGCGCCATGATGTTGCCGTTTTCATATTTGATTTTTAGCCCCTCTTTAGGCAAAATCAGTTGCCCCGTCATGGTGTCGCCTGTTTTTTTTACCGCTCCGCTTGCTGTGTCATAGGCTTTTTTGACTGCTAATGGCGTGGCCGCTTGGTTTTCAAGATTAGAATCAGTGGATGAATTTAACTGCACAAAGCCCTTTGATTTTGTCGTGGCACCGGGATGATTGGTTGACTTTTCATGAGCGGTCATTTTTGCAGTAATCAAATCATCAACATATTGTCGAGTAGCTAACACTACTGCCGGATCGATTTTTAACTCGACAGATTGTGTATTGTCGACAATAATGATCATCCTAATCACTTGTGTGCGTCCGCTGCCTTCAGCTAATTTGGGCTTATAGGTAGCGGGGCAGTTGCCTACAGCGATCATATTACCTTTATCATCAAATAAACCAATTTCATGAATGAACCAGCCACCCTCAGCTTCAGGTATAACTTGTTCCGCAATAATTTGATTAGGGTTTTCTTTATCGACAAATAATGTGTTGATAGCCGCCCGTCTAACTTCACGTACTAATTTGGTTTGATTCGCATCAGGTTTAGTCATGTTGCCGTTACCGTCACCCACGGCCATATGTGTTAATTTAAGAGGAACACCAAGGGCGGTCGCGTTTGCGAGCAAAATCGCCCCTTTTTTTGTTAATAATGTGTAATATGTTTGACTCATGGCTCTATTCTCATTGTGTCGATTATGTGCATTGCTGCGCCAATATCAGGTATTGACTCAGTTGTAATTGTGTGCGTCAAATACGGATATATATTTAATATGTCTCCGTCGTATACGCAGCCCCCAAATAAACTGACTCCGCTTGATGTAATGTGTAATGATAGCCGGGTTAGCTTACGCGATACTGGTTTTACATCGTCAATAATTCTAGTTAACTCGTTATATGCCTCATCAGTAATACCAGCGTCTGACACGCCAACATCCAGCGAAAAAGTGCCCGGATCGGAATTTGTTTGCCACCATTCAGTGATATTTATTAAATACCCGAATGGCGCAACGGATCGCCGAATGGCTGATTTAGTACCTTTAAGCTTATGGATCTCGAATGCTTCTGCTATGACTTTCCGCTTAGTCTGTTCAGGCCACTTTTCATCCCATCGATCCACGCTGTATTGCCATGCTAAGTAGGGCAGTAATTCATATGGACAGGTCACAGGATCCCATAACGAACGCAACGGAATAGTAGGGGTGCATGCAATAGCGTGCGATAATTTCTTTTCAAGCGTAGTTGCTGATGGAGGCAATAACGTTTTATTCGTCATAACCGGCAACCTCGATCTGATAATCGGTGCAAAAGCTGGCTTGCTCACGATTGATTAATATGTCGTGAGCAGGGACTAATAGCTCGACACGTTGAACACCAACAACATGTAATGCTGAAATTATTGCGCTACGATTAATTCGTCGCCCGATTCGGTGCCGTTCAGTGATATAATTTTGCAAATTTTCGAGGGCGGTTTTTTTTATAGGCTCTGACTCAGGACCGGGATATAAATAAAGTTTAGCATTGATTTGATAGCTAATTAATTCTACTGATTTGACAGTCACTCTATCAGCAACTGGACGGCGATCATCGTGATTGACTGCTTTTTTTACAATTTCGATCAATTCATCCGAGGCAACACCATTATTATCGCGTGCCAATATCGCTAATGTAACACAAGCTGGTGATGGACTTTCTGCTGCGGCATCTAACACTCGACCATCGGCACTGCGAGCATAAAACTCATAAGCGGCTCGAGGACCAGCGACAGATAAACCCTCAAAGGCCGCCTGAATTCTCATTCTAAAATCGTCATCGGATTCCTTGATTTCTGAGATTGCTGGCGTAACTGTATCGTCCGCGGGTTGTACAATTAAGCGATAAACGTTGAAATTAGCGCCTAGATTGTCTAAATCATTGTGTTTAGAATGAGCAATCATCAGTGCGCATGATGCCTCGTTAATGCGCTGACGTAAAATTAGCTCATAATAAGCACTTTCCTGTAACAATTTAACAATTGGCTCACTTTCATATTGTAGCGTTTTGGCGACTTCTTGTTGCTGTTCAACTGGGTACAGTGATATAAATTTTTCTTTGCGCTGGTTATATAATGTTTCAAAATCTAACAATTCAACAACATTCGGCAACGGCAATTTTGACAAATTTGTTAGTGCGCCCATGACATCACCTCAATATCGCTAGCAAATGATTGATTTGGTTTATCGGTACGTGACCCAGTTATTTGCAGTATTAGTTTTTCGCTATCTGTTGAAACGTTGACGGAATCCAGTTTAATTCTTTTTTCCCACTGATTTAATGCCATTACTGTAGCTGATATGATTCTCAACCGGGTTACATCTGTATTTGGATTATCTAATAATAAAAAGAGTAGTGAGCCATAGTCTCGGCGCTCAACTCGTGAGCCAATCGGCGTAATCAATATATCTTTAACTGATTGATTTATATGATCCATATCAGTTATTGTTCGTCCCGTTTTGCTATTCATGCCGATATAACTCATTGTGGTTTTCCTGTTGAATCACCGCCAGCTTTAACGCCAATATGGGTGTGAGAATCTAATACAATACCGTTTGATGATAATTGACCTTGTCGGTGAATGACGTTTCCAGTTAATGTGCCTGTATTTCCTTTAGCTCCACCACCACTAGCACTAAATGATTTGAATGTTACATGATCACTGCACTCCACTAATGGAGTATCAAGTTGAATTTTGCTACCTGCTTTAGCAGTTATTTGCTCACTGGCTTCAATCACAGCGGTTTTGATACCTTTTATGGTTAATTGGCTGGTTTCTGGTTCATATTCAAATGATGCACCATCAGGAAATGTCACAAAATAACCATCCGCTGATTTAGCGGGCGCGGGGTTGGAATTACAATATAAACTAGGCAACACGCAACCTAACGAAAGGTTACCATTAGGGCTCAAAATAAATACTTGTTCACCAACTGATGGGCGCCACCATGAGCGGCTTTTACCTGCGCGATGGGTAAACCATGGCAACCATGCGGTAATTAATTCACCAGTACGGACTTTAACCCGATCGCCATTGGTTTTACAAATAACACCGGGGCGGATCAGGTTTTCAATTTTTCGTAAAATGTCGACTAAGTCGGCGGGATGATAACTTTGCATAGTGTTATCATCAATATTTATAGATAGACAATAAAGCCGACCGAGTTGTAAATAAGATTTTTACAACTTAGTGGCTAGATGTGCAACCGTGATTTGCTCAATCATTTTATAGTCGTGCTGATTAATACCGAGCAACTGTCGGGATGGGTACTTAATTGTCCAACTGTCGTTTTTATTAACTTTTCCGCGCAATCCATAATGATGAATACGCGCGATTCGCGAGACCGAGCTAATAAATTGTACTGTTGCGCGATTACTGTTTGCCGCTGTGCGCAAAAATTTTGTTGTGCGTAATTTTGTAAACATCTTACGCCTAATTTTGCCGTTTTTTTTTCTGAATTTTTGCTGTTTTCGTGGCTCGAATGATGTACCATCTGGTTGATGTTGAGCGATAATCCGCTTACGATTGTTTTCTCTTAATCGTTTGGCAATTTCACGTGCGAGAATAGCTCGATTATTGTTGCTTAATTGCGTCAATATACCATTTGCATTATCATGTAATTTATTTAATTCATCGGCCATATTTCATTGATCCAATCTGGTCGCAGATCCGCAGGTGGTTCATCAATAACATGTTTATATTCAAGTCCTGACGTCCCACTTTTGACAATAACTCGCTCGGTTAGTTTTAATTCAATACTAACATCTGCTGTATTGTTATTTAATTGCTCGACCTCAAATTTTATAGCCCCTTTCCTTAACTCAGGATTGGCCATAAACTCTTGTTGGTTAATATACATCCAGCTAATGATTGGTACCATTAAATAGTCGATAGGCTGATCATAATCAGTGATGATTAAATTAACTTGATACTCGTATTCAAAACTCAACGATTTTGCGGCAGTTGCTGTGACGTCTCCATCGTCAATGAATATATGTAATTTTTCAGGATTGGTCTTGATAAATAAATTATTCTCCTCAAGAACTTTGCGAAGCTGATTAATTTTTTTCATGCTGAGCCTGTTGACATTGATAAATCATATCGATCTGTAATGCACATTGATGCCATGCTGTCAAAATATCCCTGTTGTCATCAATTAGGGTTCTATTATTTTTCAGGTTGTTTGCTGGCAGATAACATGGCGTTACGACTGGACAGCCAACCTTGATAGTCGTCACTTCCCGTGATTTCTGGACGTAAGTACAACCGCTTAATAGAAGCAGGCAAATCATTATTAGACCATTCGCGTAACTGTTCATTTTCATTTATAAGTTGCTCCAATTCTTTTTTATATTGACGATTTAATATATCAGCAGTTTGTAGTTGATTTCTTTGATTTATTAATTGTTGTTCATTGTTTCTATGTAGCTCGTCAAGCTCGATAAGTTGATTATTTTTATAATCAATGATTCCGATCAGCTCCTCTTTGTCCTCTCTTAATGTTTCGTTATCAACATTTAATTGTTTATTTTTAGTTGTTAATTGACATAAAAATATAATTGATACGAAAAGTAATAACCAGGGAGCAAATTTAATAAAATGAGGAATAAAACCACTTAACAAAGCAACAGCCTTACTTTTTAGCATAACTTTCATACGCCTCTTTTAGTTTTAGATCATAACTATTTTTTTTGTACGCCGGGCCATTGTAAAGTCTGGCAAAGACTGAAAAATCTTTATCTTTCATCGCTTGTAATAATTTACTATTTGATTTATGGGCAACGAAACGGTAAAACGCATCGAGTTGCATTTCTTCGCTTTCTGTCATTAGTTCTTCAAACTGTATTGCTGATTCATAGCCTAATAATTGCCAGTGAAACCCCATTATTTGAAATAGGCCCCAGCTCGCACTTTCAATTGCTGACTTAGTGTCGATTTGTTTTGCCAGTGTTAGCCTATAGTTTTCACGATTTCCGCCAAGATAGCCGCCTGAAGAGGAATTGATTAAATCGGGATAAGTTTTAGCCAGTTGCTCAACGTTAAATCCATTCTTTTTTAATTGACGGTAAAAAATATGCCGTTCAAATAAAATTACTGGTAGGCCATTTTTAAATCCGGATGATTTAGCCTCAATTTTAGTCACCGCATGAATTATTGCTGGCTCTACATCAAGCTTAATTGCGATATTTTGTAATTGTTCATTTGTTATCACTTTGTCTGCCTCTCTTTTTCCGACACAATATCGCCATGTTTCCTTTGCTCTTTATAAAACATATTAATAGCGTCATGTTCATAATGGTTTGCGCATAGTGTGCGCGATGGGGAAAATCAAAAAACGAAAATATGAAAACAGATGCGCTTGACGTTATCATTAACCATGCAAGCCAACTTATTTTTGCATTATATTTGCAATTTTTTCTATCAAACGTAAATAACCGAACAGCAATCAGAAAACATAAAACGGCGTTCAGGGTTGTCATGATTTCCCCCTTTTGTTGAATTTATCAAATAAACTTGACGGATCATCAAACATTTTTATTATCCAAATTAGCAATTTAACGCTAACAGCTGAGGCGACTAACGCACCCAGCCCGATCGGTACTTTTGCTTGTATGTTTGATGGGAAAAACGGCAATAGTAAATACAGCGTCAATTCAGCCAGCAGCATTCCCATTGCAAATGATATGAAAAACAAGATAATTTTGCGTAACACAGAGATCCGCTCATCACTGATTACCAGCAAAATCGATCCACACAATGCTCCTAAAATAATTCCATTTTCAATGTTTGGATAAATCACCGAAATTGAAAACGCACTGATTACGGCTGTGAATGTTGTAGTTGTAGGTTCTGTCATTCAATTAATCCCATAAATTAATTAGTTTTTTTTGTGGTTCAGGCGCATCTTCTGGCACGTTAACAGCGGTTCCCATCGGCAAAATTGCCGGCAATTCACACAGCATAGGGTTGTTGTTGTAAATGATTTCGACAATGCCAGTAGTTCTACCAAAAACACGATATGCCAGTGCATCAATGGTTTCATTTTGCATGGTGTAGACAATCATTAAATCAGCTCCATCGTTGACCGTGATTTACCCAATATGTCACGTATTGCATAACGCGCATTGCGGTATAAGTTGCCCACGCTTTCGATGTTAGGTTCAATCTCACCTTTGGCTTTTGCGGTTGCATCAAAATTAATATACTGTTCATTCAATAACGCATTTGCCCACGAATAAACCGCATGCTTGTATAAAATTAAATATTTTGATTCACCATTAATTTGCTCGTCATTTAAATTGTTAATTGATGTAATCCCTGCCGATTGCTTTGTTAGCCGCCAGTTATATAAGTCGTCATTTACTGCAATAATTGCACTGGCAATTGCTGTTTTTAATCGCTCAGTTGTGACGGTTCCGTCTAACCGCTGAGTTTTTCTAACGTCATTAATATCAATAGCGGGGAAAAACGAAATATTACTGATTTTAGATTCGTCGGCTTCGTTCGCTTTAGATATTGCAATAAAATCATTCATAACAAACCTTATAATAGGCGGTGAACCAATTCGCAAAATATTGATAAATTTTTTAAATTGGTGCCGCCCGGTGTGAGGGTCCACTCTGTTAAGAATCGGTCTTGTTTAAGGCCTTTTCTAATTCTTTAATAACTGTTTTCACGCCTGAATTTTCATCCAATTCTAACGCGCGAGTTAAATAACTTAGTGCTTTTTCTGGATCAGTTTCTTTTAATGCGTAACCAATTGCTTTATTTAATTTTGCTCGCACCTCATCAAACATATCTTTGTCTGCGACCAAATCAGCGAACTTAAACAATACGCCTGTATCCACTGGTTGTTTATTGCTAATATCCGCCAAAACAGTGTTAGCCAGTTCTTCAGTAATTAGCGTTGCCGTTTTGCGCTTATATTCATCAGGTGTTACCCAATTATGTTTTATCGCATGCTCGGCCAGCGGGAATGCTCGCTCAAATTGTTTTGTATCAATCATCCAAACCAAAATCCGCATGAATACATCATCTTGTTGTGAATTATTCGATGTTAAAACGCCATTAATCCACTCGATATAATCTGGAATGAGCTTTCTTTTTAGCGCAATTTTTGATTCTTTCGATTCAATTTTTTTTAGTTGAGCGCGATCATTATTTAGCTTTACTAACATCATTTCATATGCGTTAGTTGTTGCTAAATCATCAGCGCTACGCTCTTGCTGAGCGTAGTATCTTTGTAAGGCCATTTGAGCTGGTGATAACATCTTTATTCCTTATCTTTGATTTTGATATTTTCAATTAAACAACCTGCCTCATAGTTTTCAACAACAAATGCCTCGTTAGTTGATTGATAGTCCTCAATTCGATCGCGTTTTGAGTTATCAACTATTTGGCGGCGTGCGGTGCCTTTCTGAATATAAATAGACAAGTTACTAAATTTCGTGATTAGCATCGTTCCTTTAGGAAAATGAGGTACACGATATGCAGGAAGTTCGCCAAGTGATTTGTTCGCTAATAGTAGACGTCCCGCTACTTTTTCGGTGTTTTTATCTGCCCCATTAACGATTGGGAAATATTTTTCATGTAACATCCCCCGACCACAAAGGACTACCAAATCAGTGTCCTCGCTAAAAACTGGATTAATGAGTGTTTCAACAGCATCAAAAACCAAGGCAT
Source organism: Gilliamella sp. W8136 (assembly GCF_016101285.1). Classification (NCBI taxonomy): domain Bacteria; kingdom Pseudomonadati; phylum Pseudomonadota; class Gammaproteobacteria; order Orbales; family Orbaceae; genus Gilliamella; species Gilliamella sp. W8136. The sequence continues at coordinate 22,247 of NZ_JACFQU010000016.1, read as the reverse complement.
CAAGGTTTTTGTAATCACATTCATTTTCACCTATTGTTATTTCACCGTCTATCTTTCCTCCTTTCATAACTTGCTTGGGAGCATCTTCGCGGTAGTGTTGCAACCATCCCTTATTTACATCTTGCAGCAAACTGTTTTGCGTTTTATCGGAAGTTTTCGCTCTCTTAATACCGTTAAACCCAATCATAATACGGTCAATTGCTTTTTGTTTATTTAATGCATCACGTAATATTGTCTGGAATGCTGGATCATGTCTCCATGCATCTAACTTAGAGTAACGAATAGATGTATCATAATTGGTTTGCTCACAACGATATCGAAATTTATTTAGATCTGAAATGTCGTGTGGAACCCGTTCTGTTGATGTAGTATCTGTGGTGCTGGCGGTTGTACCCGATACGCCAATCCCGATTTTTTCTCCCTCTTGAGCGTCAACAGATTTGACGTTAATTTTACTTAAAAATTCTGAGGATTGCTGTACCCGCTCTTCTAATTTCTGGCTAACTGATGGCTCAACTGTGAAGCTTACACTCACATCGTCGACCCCATTAAGTTGTGCGATTCTTTTTTTAAAACCATTGAATTTAATTCTTGTATCATTTCGCATTGTTATAATTTCCTAATTCTGTTAATTTTTATTAATTGTTTGATTTACCAATTTTTAGCAGTCAGTTTCTATACTGGTCGGACCACCGGATGAAACTGGACGATGTGGCGAATCAGGCATTTCACTCAATAATTCAATTAATTCATCATTTTGTTTTTTTACTGAAGTAAATTCTGTTTTTAATAAATTAACTTGATTTTCAAGTTGAGTTACTCGGTTTACTGTTGATGACGCGAATTGTTCAATAATCTCGGCTAGCTGATTAAATTTTGCTGAGTCAACGGCAGATTTATTTTTAAATAAATTCGTGATACGTTCCAATATTGAACTAAAAGATTTATCTGCTATTGTGTCATCTTCAAGCTCGATCAATGTTTCTTCTGCTGCTGTAAATAAATTATTTGGTGAAAGCTTTCGGCTGGCCAATGGATTAATGTTTGCGGTTGCACTAAACTCCAAAAATTCAGTGCCCAAACTTGCGGGATCGTCGGTTACTGCAAGCCCAACAAGATATGCCTCTCCCGTGTCTGCGAATTCAGGGTTGACTTCAATTGATGAATAAACTTTTTGACGTGTTTTATTGAGTTGAATTAATTCATCAGTGGGCTCAATTTGTGCAAATAATGCGAGTTTTCCAGCCAGCGGCCCCGTTTTTATTTCTTCCGCCTTTAGTGCTAACACGTCGCCATAACGTTTAAACAGGCTATCAGGTGAATAACCTTTTATATGCTCTAAATTAACACGAGCACCATAAACGTCGCGATTATAATTCTGAGCCATTTGCGAGATCCATTCTCTTAGTATCTTGCGTCCGTCTGTTGTAGCACCTTCAACAGCGATACGAAACCATTTCGATTTGTATTTTTTTGATTTATTAACTTCTAATGTCATTGTCGTAATCCTTAGCTTATATGCTGATCGTCTTGCTTATGTTGGATTGACAACGAAAAGAGAGCAATTCCACCGAGTTGTGAAAATTAAAACCACAATTTGCGCATGCATAAAAAATGGAGACCGAAAGGTAAATTGACGGGATGGGAGGGCGCATGCAAAACGTTAAATTATTAGATCATTTAATCAGTGATAATACAGAACCAAGAAAATCAGCCAGATCACTATATTGGGCTGGGTATCGTATCGCTCGGATTGCCGAACTTTTGGACGAAAATGTAAACACAATTTATAGCTGGAAAAGACGCGACAGGTGGGATGATTCAACACCTTTAGAACGAGTTAACGGCGTACTGGAAGCCCAACTGATTCATTTGGTAATAAAACCGAATAAAGAGGGCAAAGACTTTAAAGAGATCGATCTGCTCAGTAGACAGTTAGAGCGTACAGCACGAATAGAAAAGTACAAAAATGGAGGCAACGAAACCGATCTTAATCCCAACATAGCTAATCGTAATTCAGCACCTAAACAAAAACCTAAAACCAATTTGTTAACTGATGCGCAGATAGAAAAACTGAATGAGTTATTTAATGAGGGTTTATATGAACATCAGCGAATTTGGTATCGAGCTGGCATTAATCATCGAATAAGAAACATAAATAAATCAAGACAGATCGGTGCTACTATGTATTTCTCACATGAGGGGGCGATTGATGCGGTTAACACAGGGAGAGATCAAATATATTTATCGGCATCAAAAGCTCAAGCGTTCCAGTCTCGCCAGTATATTGTTGATTTTTTCCACGGCATCGACATGGATCTAAAAGGTGATGTAATTCACTTTCCACATAACGATGCTCGTATAAGATTTTTGGGGACGAACTCCAAAACCGCTCAATCTTACCATGGCAATGTATATCTTGATGAGTACTTCTGGATTAGTCGCTTTTTAGAGTTTAGAAAAGTTGCATCAGCAATGGCCAGTCAAAAGCGATGGAGACAAACCTATTTATCAACACCATCAAGTATAACTCATGAGGCATACAAGTTTTGGACGGGACAGTTATTTAATAAAGGGCGGCGAAAAGAAGAGCAAATCAACATTGATGTATCACATAAAGCATTAAAAAATGGGGCGGTTTGTGCTGATGGACAATGGCGTCAAATCGTTACAATTGAAGATGCCGAGAGATTAGGCTTTGACTTGTTCGATATAAATCAACTTAGGCTTGAATATAGCCCTGATGAGTTTTCAAATTTATTTTTATGTCAATTTATTGATGATTCTGCATCCGTTTTCCCGCTATCAAGTCTACAGCCATGTATGGTTGATTCGTGGGATGTATGGAATGATTATAAACCGTTTGCCTTAAGACCTTTAGGCGACAGACCCGTGTGGATAGGATACGACCCATCGCACACAGGTGATAGTGCTGGGTGTGTTGTAGTAGCACCTCCATTAGTTGAGGGGGGTAAATTTAGAATAGTAGAAAAGCATCAATGGACGGGCATGGACTTTGCAGCACAGGCCGAGGCTATTCGCAAAATGACAGAAAGATATAACGTAACATACATAGGAATCGATGCCACTGGGCTAGGGGAGGGTGTTTATCAATTAGTTAAACAGTTTTACCCAGCAGCAGTGGCATTTAAATATTCAATTGAAATAAAACAGAGACTGATTTTAAAAATGCAAGATGTGCTAAGACGACAGAGATTAGAATTTGATGCTGGATGGACAGATCTCGCGCAGGCATTTATGGCGATTCGTAAAACATTAACAGCAAGTCAACGGTTTATCACATATGTAGCAGATCGAAATGATGATATATCACACGCAGATATCGCATGGGCGACTATGCATGCAATTTATAACGAGCCGCTGGAGAGTATTGGCGGAGCTAACAGTAGCAGCGGATTTATTGGAGTATATTAATAATGACAGAATTAACAAATAATGAAAAAATAGAAGTTTTTACTTTCGGAGAGCGCGAGCCACTTACTGATTCGCGGGATTTTCTTAATTATTTACAATGTACAGAATACGGGAAATGGTACGAGCCACCGATTAATTTTAATACGTTAGCAAATACTTTTAGTTCATCTTCATATCATAGTAGTCCGATTTATGTTAAAAGAAATATTTTAACGAGTACGTTTATTCCTCATAAGTATCTATCTCGCCAATCATTTGAACGAATAGCAAATGATTATTTAATTTTAGGGAATTGTTATTTAGAAAAACGCGCGAACATGATGAGGCAAATTGACGGGTTAAAGCCAACGTTGGCAAAATATACCCGACGAGGCGTTGAATCAGGCCAATATTGGTACATAGATCGAAATTTTGAGGATCACGAATTTAAAAAAGGTTCAATATGGCATATGCTAGCGCCTGATATCAATCAAGAAATTTATGGCTTACCTGAATATTTAGCGGCTATTAATTCGATTTGGTTGGATAGTCTAGCTACAGTATTTAGGCAACGGTATTATAAAAATGGTTCGCATGCAGGATTTATTTTATATTTATCAAATCCATCGCATAATGAAAAAGATATTGAAGAACTAAAAAAAGCTCTACAAAATAGCCGCGGTCCCGGTAATTTTCGTAATTTATTAATGTATGCGCCAAATGGCAAACCAGATGGACTGAAATTAATTCCAGTCGGAGAGGTGGCGGCAAAAGATAATTTTTCTGATATAAAATCGGTTAGTCAAGACGACATACTGACTGCGCATCGAGTACCTCCCTCATTAATGGGTATTACTCCAAAAAATACAGGTGGGTTTGGCGATCCAGAGAAAGCGACGAGGGTATTTGCACGCAATGAAATTAAACCGTTACAAGATAGATTTTTACAATTAAATGACTGGTTTGGAGAGGAAGTTGTACGTTTTAATCCATATTCACTTGATTATAATCAGTAAACACTTTTCTACTGTTACTCTTATTTATTTAAAAACCCCTTTAAAAGGGGTTTTTCTTATCTATAGCTTATATAGTAAATATAAAACACTCAATCAAACGCAATCAAAAGCCATAACATCATATGCATTTTATTTTTAAACACTCCTATACGCACAAAATCAATCTTAAATTATGTTTTTGATGATGATTGATGATGGTTATAACTAAAATATCGCGATTGAGACCCCACCTCACCCCCGCACTAAAAGTGTGGAAAATTGTGCAAAGTTGCAAATATCAAAAAAGAAGCCCCAGTATAAGGGCTTTAGTGATCCGTGATCCTTTTTATAACTTGCGTTTTCGTGCAGTATAGGTGTGCAGTAAAAAAATTTATATATTTTCCTTAAATGAGGAGTTATTTATCATGCACAAGATTAAATTAATTTCACAAAAATAAATTTTGTTTACACGTGTTGACATTGAGTTTGAATCTATTTAGTATAGAAAAATAAATCAAACTATAATAACTATAATAACTATAATAACTATAATAACTATAATAACTATAATAACTATAATAACTATAATAACTATAATAACTATAATAAAAGTATTAACGAGGATAAAGATATGGCGACTAAATTAGGTAAATTGATAAGAAAGCTTAGAATAGATCACGGAACAACGCTTAGAAAAATGGCTGAAACTTTAGGTATTAGCTCAGCCTATTTGTCCGCAATCGAATTAGGAAAAAGAGCTGTTCCTAATGATTTTCTTCACAAATTAAAAGAAAGTTATGCATTATCTGAATCTGATTATAAAGAGTTAAAGGATTCTGTTGAATCATTTAGTTCTCATTTTACTGTAAATTTAGATTCAGCCAATGCTAGACAAAAAGATGTATTCATTGAATTTGCGAGAATGCTTGATAATTTAGATTCAAAAGATTTAGAAAAAATTAATTCTGTTTTGGAGAATAAAAATAATGAATGAAAGTAGAATCAGAAAATTGGGGTTAAGAGTTAGTGGAAAAAGCTGTAAAACAATAAAAGATTATGCAAATGAAGCAAGAAAAATTTTAGGGTATGAATTTAAAGAGTATATTAATATGGCTAGTTTAATGGAGATTTTCATTCATAATGACATGTTAATTATACTCGAAGATAATGATGAACGAGTTCAACAGAAATATGCATATACTCATCCGGATAAAGGAAAAATCTATGTAAGAGATTCTGTGTATAATAATGCATTTGATGGCGATCCTAGAGCCAGATTTACAATAGCTCACGAAATAGGGCATTTAATAATGCATAAAGAGCAAGAAATATTTGCAAGAAGTACATGTAATCAGCATAAAATTTATGAAGATTCAGAATGGCAAGCAGATGTTTTTGCTGCTTCATTTTTAATTAATCAAATATTTGTGACTGATGATATGAACGCACAAGAGATCGCTAATAAATTTGGAGTCAGTTTGGCAGCAGCGGAATCATGGATGAAATATAAAAACAAATAATAAAAAACCAACGAAAACGCTATCGTTGGTTTCTTAGGGGGTATGATAAAGACACATACTTAATTGGCGTTTTGTAGTGTCTCATACTTCCTTAAGTTTCGTCAATAGCGAAATTTAAAGGAGGCATATTATGTCTAAAGAAAAAAGAGAAGGTTATACCTTAATTTTTAGATCTTTTATTACAACAAAAAGCGGGAAAAGGGTTTATGCTAGTCAGTGTGGCTTAAAAGCTTTTCCTATTTGGGTTGCAGATAAAACAGCATGATTTAATTTAATTATAGGATAATACAAAATGTCTAAAAATATTAGCTCGACAAGAACAACTAAAATTGCAGTTAAAACATTACAAAATAGTACATCAAGTTCTATTCAAAAATCTTTGGCTGGAAGCGTTTTGTCACAAGTATCACCAAACAAAACTACGTCAAAAAAGATGGCAGTCAAGGCTTCCGAAGTATTAAATAGCTCTAAATATAGTAAGACTACGAAGTCATTAGCTGGTTCAGTATTAGAACAAGCTAAAGGTAACAAATGATACCGTGTATTGAAGAGTGGCATTGTCCACTCTTTTCTTCTATTTAATATAGGTTTGCTTATGAATTTATCACAAAAAGTAGATTTAAATACTTTTTATAGTTTTTTAGAAAAAGCGTGGCAACCAATGTGGCTAGCTAATTTTGTTTACTGTTACTTATTTGTGGATGTTATTTCATTTTATATTTCTGGTAGTGGAATATTTAGTTATTCACTAGTGCATATATTAGATGTCAGTTTTGCTAATATAATCATCATAATTACACTTTTTGGAATATTTTCAATATTTCTTTTACCAATTATAGAGATAATCGCGAGTAATTTAATTACCAAAATTGATTTGAAATTTTTAAAAAAAACATCTTTAACGAATGATTATAAGTTAAGTAAAGGATATGTTTCATATCATCAGTTATCAAATAGTGAAATAGTAAAAAAGTTTGATAAATTTCCAGATTATTTAATGAATATCTATCTTACAGAATCAGAAAAATTTGATTTAAAATTGAAAAATAAGTATAAATTGCAAAATCTCATTGTAGGGATTTTTATTTTTTCTATATTTGAAATTTTTGTTATTGATTCAGTAGGAGCAAATACAATTTATTGTTATTTTCAATTATTTTTTGAAGACAAAGTAAGTTTTGTATATGTGATAATTTTCTTTTTATTATCTATTAGTTATTATAAACTTTGTAATTCTTTTCCGAATTCCCGTTTTTATAATCCAATCCTCTATGCGCAAATTGAAAATATAAAAACTGGTTAATAATCTAACAATAACTTCAGACTATTAAATGAATGATGATGCTTTTCGCCTCCTTTACTCAGCCCGCCATAGAAAAAGCCCGAATATAAGGGCTTTAAGTTTATTCATTCTTTCTAAATTTTACATTTTCATGCCGTTAGGTGTCCGGTAAAAAATTTATTCAACTGGTTCTAAAAATAATGACGGAAAATCAACATTTTTAGCTTTAATTTTAAGCTTTTTAGTAATGTGTCTAATTATTTTCTTCTCATCAGGTAACCCATCTTTATCAAGAAATTTTTTAGAATTAGAATAGAAATCAGCGTTAGCATAATATTCTTTGGCGACTTTTAATTGTTCATCACTTAATTGTTGATCAGTTGAATTTATTTGCCAGATCTTATCATCGCACTGTGTTCCTGAATTGCCACAACCATCACTCCAATAAGAAGCTTGTGCTAAATAATAGCCTGTCCCTTTAGCTTCTGGAAAAGGCATTAAGAAAACAGTTACAACTTTAGCTCCTGTTTTTGAAGAATAATCTGTGGCGGCAATTTTTGCTGTATCAATTCGTTGTTGCAAGGTTTTTGTTTCGGGAGCCACAATAAAAATCTGAGCACGAGGTCTGTTGGCAAATGAGGTATCATTTTTTGAGATAATTTCATAAGGCTTTGCTTCATTTGCAAAAGAGAAAGGAATAAAAAAAATAGCTATACTTAAAATTAATTTTTTCATACACACTCCAATAATCATTATTTTAATTGTTTAATTGCATAACAATTATAGAGTGGTAAATTATTTATACAAGGTCATCAATAGACAACCTTGTAAAGAAATTCTATTCAGATTTTTCAATTACCGCATGCAATAAATCCGCAATACAGCAAATTATAACCATAAAATCGGCAGGGGTTGAATGTGCGTTGATGCAATTACGGGCTATGGTTTCGGCTTGTTCAATTTTTGCAAAATTATTTAGATGGATGATGACATTTTCTGATGTGTCAACTGTTGTAAGTTGGTTAAAGTTTTTCATGATTAATACCCTGTAAATTAAGTATATTGAATCACAACCAAACCCGCTAAAATTTGGAGGTGAACTAAGCAAGGTTAGCAGACCGCTTTACAGGGAAGACGGCGAGCCTTTCGGCTCCCTCACTTAGCCCACCATTGAAAAGGCGTAGCTAGGCTTTAAGCATAAAAATACCGCTTTGAGCGGTTATGCTCCCCATAAAGTTGCAAGCTGCTAAACTTGGCGCTAGATTTTGCTAGTGCGTTTTTACTATATATCTGTTTTAGTTTTATTGTCAACATGTGTATTAATCCTGTTTTATCCAAACGGTATACAATCCTGAATATTTTTACAAAGTTTAGCTTTGTTTTTATAAATATCGGCTTACCTCCATTAGTTTATATATTTCTTGTTTAAACTCGTCTGCGCTTTTAAATCTTTCATCAGCATTCAATGCCGTTGCTTTTTTGATAATTTTATCTGTAATACTATTACTGTCGCCATTTATTGAGTTCAAATATTTAAATACTTTTCCAACTGAATAAATATCTGTCTGTGCATTTGCTATATAACCTGGTCTTGATTCTGGTGCATAAAATTCGTTATAACATGAATAACATCGATGTAGCGGAATAGCCCAAGAGCTTGGCTCTGATAGCTTTACTTCATTTTCTGAAACGAATATGTTGTGAGGACTGATATTTTGATGGAAAAGACCATATTCATGGCAATGAATTAAAGCAGATAATACACAATAAATAATCCTGTAACGCTCAAGCATTGGGATATATTTAAGCGTTCTTTTTTCTAAAGAAATACAATCAAAATAATCAACATCCAACGCTATATAATCAAAGCCGATCACATCAGTAAATACATTTATTTCATTTATAGTTAGAATGTTAGTATGTTGACTGATTTCTTTTATTCTAAAATGTTTCATATCATCAAGTATTTTCTGAGTTGTAATGTTTGGAGTATCTGCAAAATAAAAAAATCTAACTAATTTACTTTTTTTGGATTTGCGATCATATGTAAAAAAAGTTACATCGTCGCCACCTTTTGAAAGTTCATCTCTTACTATATAACGCCTTAACAATGTGTTTTTAAATCTTCTCAAATATTCTCTTGCATCTCTATTTTTCATCATTACACCTATTTATAGTTGACTAAAATATTTGGTTTTTTGAGCCAATCACTAAATTTAATATTTTTCTTTTCTAAATATTTAAAAATTTCATCTAATAGGTCATCAGATTTTTTTGGTTTTGAATTATCTTTTTTCACCAATAATCTAGGTTTATCGGCAATTTTAGTTTTAGGTGCTGTTACCATGATTTCATCCAATATTTTTAAATATTCCATATTTTTAAGATTTTCTTCGGGATCCGATGTTTTTATTAATAATTTTTCTCGGTCTTTATTTATTGCAACTTTTACTTTTCCACGATTTTTTAATAACTTACAATCACAATCGCTAGAAGAATAAGGCAAATTTAGATAAACTAGATAATTTTCAAATATTTTTACACATAAGTTTTCGTTAAAACTAACCGGATTACCCGCTAAAATTGCATCAATATGTTTTGTATTGAATATAATTTTCCGTTTTTCTAGCTCTTTTTTAATTTTTTGTCGCTGATCGTGCTTTGGTGAATTTTTAACCTCCGTACAGTTATTGACAGAACTCCGAGCGTCGCTATCGCTCCTATTTTTAGAGACGATCGCCCAATTGATCAGACGTGTACAAATAAAAGAGGCTGCGCCAACGATTGGGGAAAATACCCCCTTAATCTTTTTGACGTCTTCCTCAAATTGATTTTGTGCTTCTTCGTACGAAATTCTAACGCGTAAATCTTTGCGCTGTACCATCGCGCCGCCTTGTAATTGAGTGTAGGCCGCCCAGTCGCCTGCGTCTGCTGCCGCAAGCACGGGGTCGATTGCAGGGCTTTCGACTTTTTGACTGCCAAGTCTACGAAGTTCACGCCAAACCGTCACCGGCGCGCCACCGATTTGCTGGAATTGACGAATACCCCAACGGCTAGCCCAAGCCGTTACGTTCTTCGCCATCTCTTTTAAGTTTTGTCCTGTTTCGTCATCGACCTCATTATCAAGTTGATAACCGTCAATATTTTTAGAAATGTACTTAGCAATGTAGCCCGTTGCCGAGCCTTTCTCTTTTTCGATATTTTCAAACTTAAAGCGGGCGTACTGCGCACCTTGTTCGCTGCCGTCTTCTTCTAGTGCGTATGAATACATAATGTTACGAACTTTATCTTTATTTTCGGGGAGCATAAAAACCAATATATGCCAGTGCGGGGTCCCGTCGTGGTGCGGCTCGGCAACTCTAAAGCCGAAGATTTTAATGCCCTCACGGTTTAGTTTAGCTCTTATTTTTGCCCACACTTTGCATAAGTAGCGTTGTGCGTCCCGTGGCGTGCCGCCGTTCCAGTTTTTTACAAAGCCACCTTTGGCATGTACAGCGTGATATTTTGATGGTGCAGTCAATGTTATAAATGCCCCCTCGTAGCCGAATTCATCCGCAATATCTTCAAACCCGCGCATACGAACCATTAATTCGCAACGGCGGATCGCAGGGTTAGCGTTTGATTTATCGACTTGTAAAACAAGCTCAAATTGCTCACCTGTTTCAGTATTTTCTATACATTGATTTTTCAGCCACTCCCGATTTTTCCTTTTTTGCTCTCTCCATTCACCTACGCATGTGCGACTGGCATATGGGCTTGCGGATTTCTGAACTTGTCCGGCAGCAATAGCCAAGTGTTCACGTTGAAAAGCCCATTGTCGCTTTAACTTGCTTTGCCACCAGCTATCATCTGATAATTTTGCTAAGGCGATAACAATTTGCTGTTCACTGATTTCACCTTTTTTATAATCAGCAAAGTAGGGCGCTGTAATTTTTAACGGCTTGAGTTGCTCTAATGCAAATTTATAGATTACTAATTCGTGGCTATTTTCACCCACACAACTTAACTTAAATTCGTCGGTTTCTAAAAATTTGATAATTAGATTGTGCATATAGTCGGCAATCTTTCCGGCAAGCTCTTCAACGTCTATTTTGTCTAAAGTTGGTAATATCGATAGCTGTTTATAGAATTCTTGCGCAAGTAGGCTTTTTCCGGCATTTATTGCGTATTGCTGCTGCACCTCGGTGCAACGAATTAGCCCGCAAGTGCGTAAATAGGTATTAGCAACTTTTGAGCCTTTTTCTTGATACAGCGTTGCGTACTTGCGAGCAAAATAACCACCGATAAACTGTGGAGTATCACAAAAATATGAATGGAAATAATCATATTCATGTGGTATCTGCTCCCAAAGCGGGCGCTCAATAATAGTCAATTCTTTGGGTGGTCTGCGACTGGTTGCGTATTGCGATTTTGGCTGAATATGTTTTGTTGGTAAAAACTTGCCGACGGTATCGTAAAAATCACGCATAGCTAAAAGCAGGGCAGATTTAGCCCTGTTGTTTAGCGTTGGTAGATTTTGCGTGATTGCGGTCATGTTACTTGCTACGTTGTTTATTACGCATCTTTTTAGCCGCTCGGCGAGCTTTTGCTATGCCCGTGGGTGTGTGTGCGGTTTTATTTTTGCCTTTGCCTTTTTTCAATTTCGGCGGCTGCATAACGATCACTAAACGCTTCAAAGAGTTAGCAGCACGTAATAAATATTTACATATATAATTGAACACAGTTACGCCTCCCCAATTTTGATGATGATTGTTAAAGCATATCCGGCGTTAACACGCCAATAATTTCTTTTGCTGGCTGACGATTGCCGCTTGCCGCAACCGACCTTGGTGCGTCGATTTCGTAGATCTCAAAATCATTAAAAATTTCTCTAATTAATGAATTGTTGCTGTTAGAGATAATTGCAGTTGCACCACGTCGAGCAGCCGAAACCAGCAATTGGTGTAATAACGTTGTGGTTATTGAATCGAATTTACCGGGAGTGTAGCCAGTGAATATGTCGTTTTTACTGCCGGAAACGTACGGAGGATCGCAATAAATTACATCGCCAAATCTAGCGCCTGCGATAACTGTGGAAAAATCGGAGCATACTAATTCAACATGCGCTGAATTCAATTTATTACTAAACGCAATTAATTCGGATTTCGGGAAATAAATACTTTTATGTTTACCAAGGGGAACATTAAACTCGCCTTTTGAGTTATAACGACAAACTCCATTAAAACAGTGCCGATTTAAATAAATAAATTCAGCGGCACGTTGTGCGGACAACAGTGGGGTGAAATTATTAAACCGCTCTCTAACATCGTAAAAATCAGGCCGGCTATCAAATAGTGATTTAGTTTCATTTAATAAACTGACGAGGTCATCCCGTAACCATTGATAAACGTTAATTAAATCGTTATTTTTATCGCACAGCACGTAGCTATCATAATTCGTGTTAATAAAAACATTTCCCGCGCCAACAAACGGCTCAATGAACCGTTTTCCATCAGGTAGGTGAGGGAGTAATTGAGGGAGTAGTCGATTTTTGCTACCGACCCATTTTAAAAATGATTTTTCCATGTGCATCTTAAACCTTAAGTTAAGTGTCCGCGTAAGCCGCTTATTTAGTTAAATAAACACGTTTTATTCGGAGAGCCTTGACTCTTCTTCATGAACAATGGTTTTTGGCGTTTTCTTAATGCGTGACGAATCTAGCTTTAGCACTGGTGAAAACCAGTTCTGGCCAAAAATTGCCTTATCAAATTCTGTTTTGCTGAATTGTTGGCGTAGGCTGTCGCGCAAGTGGTGTGGAATTTTAGATCCCATGCCGACGCCTCATTTCATTGATTCGCTGACAGTCGATGCATAAACTGACACCAGGCACAGCATCTCGGCGCGCTTCGGGTATTGGTTCACCGCATTCACAGCAATAACTCGACGAATGCCCATGATAAATTTTTCTGTTCGCGACGAGACTGTCAATCTCATGTTGAGTTAGGTTATTTGCTCGATCGACTACATCGCCTAAATTACGCATTGGAGACGCCCTCATAATGTTGATTGCGCATCGTCTCCGCTTCGTTTTCTAGAAGTTCTGCGGCTTCGCTTGTATTTAAATTATTTGTGCGTATATGAGCCGCCAGTCGAACAAGCTTAGTTGTAAAAACATCACATAACCCGGTTTTTAGTTCATTTTTTGCTTGGCTTAACGCATTTGTTAATGCATCTGTTTTAGATGTAGTAATATTCATTTATGCCACCTTTTTTATTGATTCTTTTTGTTCTTTTTTAAAATCTTCGTGTTCACAAAGTGCAAACGCATTAATGATTGATTGCAGTCTGCGTAAACCAATTGATAAACTATCAAGCTCTTTATCTGACAAATGGTCATAATTCGCAGGCAACGTACATGCAAATCGGCTACCGTCATGGTTATAAATCATTGTTGTAGGTTGTTTTATGCCTGATGCCTCTAATAACAAACGTTTTTGACCGGGTTTTAATCGATTAAATGCTGCTCTAGCTAAGCTCCGTTTGCCGCTCAGGATTTGGTGAAACTCACGCAAAAAGCTGCGATGATTATTGGTGTTTTCTTTGTTTTCCATTTTCATCACCATTTAACCCATTTAATTTGATAACGCTCCCGTTTGGTTTTTCGACCCAGCCGTTAGCGTTGTGTTTATTGGTATTGATATAAATTACTGTCGATATTCCTGCTGATTTCGGACTCAAATAGATAGCGTGGCTCATTGTTCCGCTCCCTCAATGTTGACTACTAGATTACCTTTGTAGCTGGCTGCGCCCTCTAACGTTAAGGCGACCATGTTTATTAGTGGTGTTTCACGACTTGCTGATCCTGCGTTGCTTATCTTCTTACGGATAGGAAGCTCACCGCGTCGAATTTTATTTTTAACCGTTGCCACTGGCATTTTTGCCAAATCGGCGAATTGCTGAGCCGTGACAAATGGGGCAGGTATAGCTATTGCAATTTGGACTGTCATAGTGTTTAATCCTTTAATTAGTGTTTATTTATGCTTATTGGTACTTGATAATTACCAAAATGTGTTTTTATTTAATCTAAGACACATTTTGGTTTATGTCAACACAATTTGGTTATTAATTGGCGTTTTTTTTTAAAAGGTCTCTAAATGGTTAATTTTGACAATTGCAAAAAAGTAGTTAACAGAATGGTTCAAGCTTATAAATTAAAAACAGTTAAAGCTTTATGTGCTCATTTTGATGTTGGTTCAAGCGTGATAACAAATAGAATTTTGAGAAACTCTTTTCCCGCTGAATACGTAATTCAATGTTCACTGGAAACAGGGGCAGACCTTCAATGGTTATGTTCTGGTGAAGGGGATTCAAAAATTGCGGGGATTAATAAAGAAAATAAATCTATTGAACTTTCAAGCGAAGATTTAGAAAAACTGGAACGAATCGCAGCACTAAAAAAGGATAATTTAATCACTGAAAGTGAATATCAATTATTAAAAGGCAGTATTTTTAAGACTAGTTAATTGTGGTTTTGGGAAAAATATGATTTTGCTAATGTATCTTAAGGGCAGAAAAATGTTTTTTGATGATGAATGTAAAAATGTGATTTCAAGAATTGTGAAAAGCTACGGGCTAAACACGATCAAAGCATTAGGCGATAGATGGGGTATTAGTGCTGGTGTTATGGCTAGCAGGGTGCAAAGAAATACTTTCCCTTACGATTATGTTTTAAGGTGTGCTTTAGAAACAGGAGCAAATCCGTATTGGCTTTGCACGGGCGAGGGTGAGCCAAACATCGACAGTATCAAAACAGAAAAAAAATCAATTGAACTATCAAGCGAAGCATTGGAAAAACTAGAACGAATTGCAGCATTAAAAAATAACGGTGCTATTACTGATGATGAATATCAGTTATTGAAAGGGAGTATTTTTAAGAGGTCTCATTAAACTTTATTGGTGTTTACATGATAATTAAGCATCTTTTTGAAAAAGAGGAAGATCAAATTGTTAGAGTTTGATGACTGTAAATCTGTCATGAGCAGAATTAAAAAAGTTTATAAGTTTAAAAAAATAAAAGAGTTGGCTAATTTTTTAGGGGTAAGCCCTAGTGTTCTATCTAGCAGAATTCAACGGAATACTATGCCCGCTGATATAATTTTAAAATGCGTAATGGAAACAGGAGCAAACCCTCAATGGCTTTGCACGGGCGAGGGAGAGCCAAACATCGACGGTATCAAAACAGAAAAAAAATCAATTGAACTATCAAGCGAGGCGTTGGAAAAACTAGAACGAATTGCGGCACTAAAAAGCAGTGGTGCTATTACTGATGATGAGTATCAGTTACTAAAAGGTAATTTAGTTCGATAGCTTGAAAAGTTTCCATTTGTGCTTATATATATTTATATTGACCCTTATTGACTGTTATTAATATCCAATAAAGCGATTTTAATATTGATCGCATATCTGGAATGTGATTTAATAATCAAAGGAAAATAAAACTAATATAGCCTAATAGTAGTTAAGTTATATTTATGCTCTTTAATCATATTGGTATTAGAATATGTCACTTAACCTAAGTCAGGTGTACAGTAATGCTTTGTGTAATTTGCAATTGATTGTTGACAAATTAGATATGGAAGTTGCTGTTGGACCATTTAATAATGATGATTGGCTATTCTTAGCAAGTGGTTACAGCTTGTTAAATTGGGAAAACATTATTACACTTTATGCAAATGAAGAGAATGCAATCGATTTTTGTGTAAAATTTAGAGATAACACAAATAGTGCTCTTTTAGGTGCTTCAATTTGTGTGTGTGATTTAAAAGAAAAAACATTTAATGTTCATTGTATAGAGCGATTTTCTCGTAGTGATGTTAATTGCAAATTAAAGGGAAGAATGGTGTTTCTAGTGTTATCCTTGGCTTTTCTAATGTCATCTTCGATAGAAATAGAGCGTATTAGATTGATAGATGTAGACAATAATGCTATTAGTTTAATTAATTATTACAAGACTTTTTGCTTTGATAGTGACCCCAAAAATCGGCAAAATATGATTGTAGATTTGTCTATCTTAGAAAGCAAGCTAAAATAATTTTATACATCAGAGGTTACAAAATGAAAAAACAAGATTTATCAACAGCTGTAAAGTTTGAAACTCAAGAGGTTTTTATTCGAATGGGTAAAGCTTTGGATGTGTTGCTTAATTTTGTCGATAAACATCCAGAGAAGACTATTTTTCATGGTGATGTCTGTTGTGGTTTAAAGAAATCTAAGTCAACTGGTAAATTGTCAGCATAAGTTTGATATCAACAATTAAATAAAGCCCACTTTTGTGGGTTTTTTAATATCATTAAAAATGACTGTACGCAAAGATCCCAAAACGGGCAAATGGCTGTTTGAAAGATATTTAGAGGGTAGTAGGCGCATTCGCAAAACATTTGCAACAAAAGGCGAAGCACTTGCTTATGAACGTTATATAGAGGAACAAGCTGCTACAAAACCGTGGATTGCTGAAAAGCAGGATCGGCGGAGATTGTCTGAATTAGTTAATACTTGGTACCAATCGCATGGGCAGACACTAAAAGACGGTGAGCGAGTAAAAAAGATATTGGGGTTTATTTGCCAGTCAACTAGCGATCCGCTAGCCAGCGATTTTACTACCAAAACCTTTACAGACTATCGAAAAAAGCGCATGAATGGTGAGCTTTACAGAACGGATTCAGTTAAGACCGTATCATTACGTACATTAAATCTTGAATTGGTTTATCTTCGGGCTATGTTTAATGAATTGTCGAGGTTAGGGGAGTGGGATCGCCCGAATCCCGTTGAAAATATCAAACAGTTTAAAACTGATGAATCAGAAATGGCTTTTTTATCTAATGAACAGATAAAATCCTTACTAGATGAATGCACTAATAGCAACGTTAGCAATCTGCTATTAATGGTGAAAATTGGATTATCTACAGGGGCGAGGTGGTCAGAAATAGCTAACCTAAAATTATCACAGATAACACCTTATAAGATAACCTATACAAAAACGAAAGGGAGACGCAACCGAACTGTACCAATCACAAAAGAGCTATACGAGCTAATACCTAAAAATAACAGTAAAATATTTTGCGGTAGTCATGAGCGTGCTTTTGAAAGAGCTATCGAAAGGGCTGAAATTGAGCTACCGAGCGGGCAATTAACGCATGTATTGCGTCATACTTTTGCCAGCCATTTTATGATGAACGGTGGTAATATTTTAGTGTTACAAAAAATACTTGGGCATACAGATATTAAGACCACAATGCGATACGCTCACTTAGCTCCCGATCATCTAGAAGAAGCAACCACATTAAATCCTTTATCTAATATAAAATAAATGGCGGTAAAATGGCGGTAGAGCTGATTTATATTAGTGTTTATTGTTACTTATTACAATTTTAACTAATTGATTTTTAATTAAGTTATTGTTTTTTAAAAGACGATTGCAGGATTCAAAATCCGCCGCCCTTAAAAGCGTGTCGGTTCGAGTCCGACCACTGGCACCACATACTCTATACTATTCAACAAAAATCAACAAAACCTTTATTTTCAAGCTTTCAAGAGATTTGTTTGTCTACTGTTGTCTTTTGAATTTACTGGGTATCAAGGAATAAACTGGGTGCAAAACTGGGTATTTTTTGATTCGATTTTAGTTGGTATCTATAAAAGGGGCTCAAATTATTGGTACTTAAGGAATTAAGAGGATTGTGGTTAAAATTATAGCTATAAAGCCGTCTTTACGGCTGTTTGTGGCAAAAAAATATTATTAACGTTTATCATATTTTAAAAGAAGTTTTTAAAATTCATGCCTGAATAAAACTATTCAATAACCACTCGTTATCACGGGTGGTTTATTCTAGCCCAGTTTCAAAGTTAACTATAACTATAACTATAACTAATGTAGCTATAAGCGCATAGATGGTTACATGTTCTTTTTTAACCATTCATTTAATGCATCCACTTGAACAAAATCAATATTTGTTTCATATGGTGGATTTCTTAACCACCAATAAATATTTCTACTTACATATAGATTAATTATTCTAGGTTTATCTTCGTTAGAATCATCCCATTGAAGTAGTTTTTTAATATGATACAAATTACTTTCGAGAAAATCATATCTACGGATAACTTTTCCAATTTGCCCTTTATCAGTTGCTTTTCCTTCACGACCAAAAATTGTTTCTCTTAATCTTTTGAGATCTTTTATGCAAAAATAAGGTTTATTGTATTTACACTCAATCATTATCCAAATATTCTTTTCAGGTAAGTATGCTAAAGTATCAAAATCACCAACATCTTCAAATTTCTCGTTAGGAAATCTTCTTTTAAAGTCAATACCATGTTCAACATAAGATGTGAATCTCTTCACTATTTCAGTCGATTTTATTTCTAACTGTTTTTCAATACTTTCCTTTATAATTCGTACTTGTTGATTAACATTTTTCCAATTGAAATCCGCAGGTAAATAGCCATTAATGATATTATTTTTCCAAATAGTTAAGGCTCTATTTACAGCTCCGGCTCCCCAATAAATATTTTCATCTGATTTTATTAAAGGTTTTATATTATAATGAGTCCCTCTTTTATTATGTTCAAAAATAGGAACATCAGAGCAGGCATCTTGGCGACCTAATAGGAAACGAATTTCATTTGGTTTTAATATTAAAAAATTGATTGCTTTCTCAAGTTCTTTGTCATTACTTTCTGATTCTATAAATTTTTTTATTATAGTAATTATATTATCTATTGTTGCACAATAAGTAAGTTCTGGTTTAAGTTCATTGCATCTAGCCCATTTTTGAAGAATTTCTAAAACATGTAATAATGTGAAATAATTAAATCCAAGATCTTTCATAAAAGAGCGATTTAATTCTTTAAGCATCTTGTCAGAAATATTAGCTTCAACTGTATCAGTAACAGTTAGATCTATGCCTAGTTTATAATTAGCCTGCTCTTTAAAAAATATTTCTACTTTTTCAGCGATATCTTCAGAAAAAAATACTTCTGGAATGTAGTGACTGTTAATTCTTATACCACCAACATCAATATTATAATGCAAAATATCACTAGTTTTGTATAAAACAATTAACCAATCTATATCTGCTAATAATTGTTGAATATCTTCTTTAGTTGGTATGATTAAGTTTGTGGAACTTAAACTCAATGTACATTCTAGTAAATATCGATAATTTCGAGATTGTTGAATAAAATCAGAATCTTCCTCAGTTAATTTCTCTGCTCTATCATAAGTTACCTTATGCTTTAAACTCATTTTCATTCTATTTTGTAAAATATAATCTTCACTAATGTAAGCATCGTATTCATTCATAGCAAATAACCATAATGATTTGGGATCATAACACAAAATTTTGCTATGTACCTTTTTCCGTTGAATCTCGGAAATTATGTCGATGATTTCTTTAGCCACATTTAATTGATATAGTCCTTCTGATATACCTTGCTCTTTAACAATTTCAGCAAGATGTTTTCGAGCTAATAAATAGTGTTTTGGTTCAGGGATAATGGGTTTTCTTTCTGGAGTATCAAATCCTTTATCAAATTTGGATAATGTTATTCTAAATGGTTGTGTTGAAGTTAATTTTATTTGTTCTTTAATATTCAAAGGATAATCAATATTGATTAAAGGAGAAAGCACATCAAAAAATTCATCACATAGCTCAGCTTGAACACTTGCATCAGTGGCGGACCATAGTTTGTATTGGAACAATGGTAATTGAATCTTTAATAGTAGTTCTATTGAGGTTTCTTTTTTGGTAATAATTTTTAATTCATCTAATAATGGACTAAGTTTATTGGGCTGACGAATGTCATCTTTCTGAAAAATAATATTATCGTAGTCAATATCACATTTTACTGATATTTTTTTTAGCTCGCCAAAGCTAATACTATTTAGTATATCTTTTCTTTGGGAAAATGCATCACAAATACACTCTAAAAATAGTTCTAATAATCGACCGTTAATTGAATCATATTTGATTAAATTTTGAAAATCAGTGTAAAAATGTATTGTCGAATGATTTATTTGAGTTGACCAAGAAATAAATGGTTTATCTTTGCCTATTAAACCAATATTTCCTTGGTATTGCGAATAAGGATACCATTTCATAGTACAAGTAGGAAAACTTAGCGGCATAGCTTTCCAATATTTTTTTAATTCATCATATCGCCAGTTTGATCCCCCATGAGGATCAAGCATAATTAGAGAAGGTTCAATCGCTCCAGAAATTAATACAGAACAACTCTTTCGAAAAGCGGAAAATAAATCTATGGTAAAATTATACCCAAAAAATATTTGTCGTTCGTATTTTTCCTTAAATAAAATAAATTCTTCAAATTCATCTATATTTACAAACGAATCAAATAGTGAAATAAAATCAGTTAACGGCAAAAATTGAAATATTTCTTTTAATTCTGGTAATTCAACATCAGTATAACTTGTAGATAAATTAGAATCGATAATAACAATTCTAATATTATTGATAGATGGGCAATCACCATGCTTGTTATTTATTTGCAATACATTATTAGATGGACATAATAATGCCCATTCACCATTAGATATTAATACAAAAACATCATAAATCAGCTTATCAATATTATCAGGCTTATGAATATCTGAAGTAATAAAAAAGTAAATCTTTTTTTTCCCTTTCACTATACCAGAAATTGTATAAGGCAATACTTTTTCCCTGTCGCAAAATTTAACTGTTTCATTAATAATATTATTCATTGTATATGATAAAAAGTCACATATAGAATTTGCGAGATTAACTGTCAACGTTTTTTTGGCATAATACTCAATAATTACATTAACCATATTTCTAAATGATAATGGATAACGTTTTCCACCTATTTGAACGGCAATAGCTGGTACAGCAACTCCAGTCATAATTAGCTTAGATAATTCGTCTTGATTACTAATTATTTTCACATTTCCACATGATTTGACAAATTCTTTGTTTATTTGCAAATGCTCTAAGATGTGGCTCATACCCAATAAAACTTTTTTACACTCAACCCAAAATTCTTTTGTAGGTATTTCAATATGACCTATACAATTTATTTTCTTATGATTTTTTATACATGAGTGATTGAAATGAGAGAAAAAATGATCATGCATCACTAAAACATTTTTCATTTGTTCCCAACTAGCTGGATATTCTGAATATTTTAGTTCAAATGCTTTTATGTAATCTGGTAATCTCTCAATCGTACCACCATAAAATATTTGATAGTTACTATCCTTATAATGATACTTTATCTCACCCCAATCTTGTTCAGGGATATAATCTTCTAGCATAGGAAAAGAAGGTAAAGTTGAATAAATCTGATTTAGTAAATGTTCAAAATCAGTATAATCTTCAACTTTATAGGCTGAAGTGAATTGCTCTTCTTGCATAGATAAAAATAAATTCAACATAAATATATGTTTGACTTGACTTGAAATGTTTGGTAACCACAATTCTGATATGCTCAACGATAAAAATATATCTATAGATGAATATTGAGAAAAAAGAGATATTAAGCGTGGGATGCTATCTTCAACTGATATGCGAGATTTAACGAACCTTGGTAATTCATCATATTGTGCTATATTGTTTAACGGAATATTATTAACACGTTTTTTTTGTTTTTTTTCTCGTTTTAACCTAGATTTCTTCCCCATCATATATTCCTTTTTCTTATAATATCATCATGCTTGAATAAGCATCTATCAAACAGTCATTCTTAACTGAATATCAATATGTTAATAGTTTTTATTTTAATTACATATTACATCAAATAAAACTGAAATAGATAGTATTTCTCAAACCTGTCTCAAAGTTAATTTCTATATTTCATATCTCTAAAATAATTTTCTCATAGCTCCTTTATTTTTTAATATCCTGTAAGATCTTTGTAACGCTTTCTATTTTTGCCTGATCCTCGCCAAAATATTAGACAGTGCCCACCTCTATCATTTTTTCATTTTGGTAATATTGTTGTTCATATTGTTCAGGTGAT
>NZ_JACFQU010000069.1:0-275 GCF_016101285.1 Gilliamella sp. W8136 | reverse complement strand
GAGCTGCGCATCATGCGTTAGTCGAGTTGAGAAAGCACTAAAGAAGATTGATGGTGTGATTGACGTCAGTGTTAATCTTGCTACAAAAAAAGCAACCGTTAACACTAATGCCAATGTTGAATTAGAAACATTAATGTCGGCAGTAGACAAAGCAGGTTATCATGCAGTTAAAATTAACGATCAACAAAGACAGTTAAGGGATGCATCAAATGAAAACAGTTGAATACAATTTTTTTGTTGAGGATATGAGCTGCGCATCATGCGTTAGTCGAGTT
>NZ_JACFQU010000068.1:0-275 GCF_016101285.1 Gilliamella sp. W8136 | reverse complement strand
ACCAAAATTATTGATTGGAATTATAATCGTTGGAAAAGGCAAATTGATGATTTTCATCCTAAACCTTAATTTTTTGAAATATGCTCGTTATAAACTTAAAGCTAGCTAATTATAGCCTATTAGGATATTGCAAATTTAAGTGAATGGAATTGAGCATGAATAATAAAGTGAAACAATCAAAGTTCAAAATATTATTGGTAATCAGCATTATTATGGCTATTGGTGGTTATTTTTTATATTTTCATCATTTATTTAAGCAAGACAGAGATTTTGGT
>NZ_JACFQU010000015.1:0-111741 GCF_016101285.1 Gilliamella sp. W8136 | reverse complement strand
GCTATGATAATTTTTAAATCTCGACTATATTTTGACATAAAAAGACCCCCAGTTATTGGTTGTCCAACTATTGGGGGTCACTTCACTCATTGAGTAGGCTTTTTTATTATCATAGATATTAACCTAATTCAAACTTAATATATTTCCCTAAAAAATTCGGTAAGGAACTCGAATAAGCCATCTTTGACTTTTATAAAGTACACCACACACCAAAACATTATGACATCGTCTAGCTGTGATTAATTTACTGGTAACTTATTTGATTTACAAGAAGTGAGTAGATCGTGTTCATACTAATCGTTAGGTTGTAAAACAGAGATATCAACACTCTGTAGCCCGTGTAATAATACTCTTTTAAAAAAACAATTAGTCTCGTAAAGATACTGTGCGTTATCATTCTTCCGTCGTGGCTCTACTTCTCTTATCTACAGATAATTTAATTTACGTAAAAGAATTTACTCGCTACTCATAAGAAAGATCATTTGTTTATGAAAGCGGTGGAAATGCTACTTAACCTAAAAGCAAAAACAAGCAGAAAATGGGCAAAAGTACACTGCAACATGGTTGTATAAAAAAGCCAACACATTGGCAGATTAAACTTAAATTACTCATTCAGAGTTATGCAATTGGGATGAGCTACTCACGATTAAAGATCGTTAAAGCATAATAAACTATAATACCAATTACTCACTTTAAAGTATCAGAAACTATAATACCGTTATTCAGCACAATAATTCTATCTGATGCATTAATAGTTTCTTGCCTATGTGCAATAACTATTTTTGTAAAATTATACCGTGACATTGAGTTATTTACAGCAATTTCATTCGAAATATCTAAATGACTAGTCGCTTCATCAAGAGCTAAAATTTGGGGTTTACGATACAATGCTCTAGCCAATAAAATTCGTTGTTTTTGTCCTCCAGATAATCCGGTACCAATATCTCCAATAAGAGTATTATAATTCATTGGCATATTAATTATTTCATCATGAATTGCGGCATCAATGGCACATTTTTCTATCTCTTCAAAATTGGGGGCAGACTCAAAAAAACAAATATTTTCAGCAATAGTCCCTGTAAATAAATTATCCTCTTGCATTACTGTTGCAATTAGTTTTCTATAAGCTTTTTTGTCAATAGTTGAAAGTGGAATATCTCCAATAAAAATTTCACCTTCAGTGGGAGGGAGTAATCCTAATATTATTTTCATTAATGTTGTTTTTCCACATCCTGAAGCCCCAGTAATTGCCAAACATTGTCCCATAGGAATCGATAAATTTATTTTATTCAAAACAAAAGGTTCATTAGGTGAATAACGAAAAGAAACATTATCTAGCTTAATAACTAAATCTAATGTTATATTCTTTTCGAGAAGTGGATTAGTTTTTGAAGTATTTTCTGTTTGACTCAATACAATATCAGCTAAGCGTTCAACATGTATTCTTAACATTAAAATATCACTAATTTTATCTATTAATGAAATGATTCTATCTGTAAATTGTTCTTTATAACTTACAAAAGCAAATAACATACCAATTGAAAACGTAGCATTCAAAATTAATGTTGATGCAAACCAGATTATAATGATCTTATCTAAACTAAAAATTAATTTATTTGCAAAATTTATTAATAAAGAATATTTCTCTTTTCTAAGATGTGCATTATATTCTTTTGCAGATAAATTCATCCATTTAATAGCTCGTTCTTTTTCGTAGTTATATAATCGAATAGTTTGCATTCCTTTCATTGACTCTAAAAAATGACTTTCTTGATGAGCTTGATTTATAATATATTCTGAAATAAGATTTTTTTGTAAATCAAAAGCAAACCATCGTAAAAGAGCATAAATAAAAATGCTTAAAAAAGAAATCATAGCCAATGTCGTATTATATAAAAACATCATTATGAATGTTGTAATAACCAACATACCATCAACTAGACTAGCAACCACTTTTGTTGTAATACCATCTTGTATTTCTTGGATTGAATGAAATCTTGATAGGATATCAGCAAGGCTTCGTCTTTGAAACCATTCTAATGGCAAATTCAATAGATGGTTTAATACATTTCCTCGCCATTGATAATTTAATTGAGTGGAAAAAACGGTAATAAACCAATCCCTGACGATTTCAATAAACACACGTAACAAGGCTAATAATATAAAGCCAATTCCTAATACTGTTAATAAATTCTTATCGGAGACAGCAATAACATCATCAACAACCCATTGTAAATACAATGGTGAAATTAACATGCAAATTTGGATCATGATTCCTAAGATAAATAACTGTATCAAACCTTTGTTTAGACCAACAACATTTCCCATTACAGATCTAAGCGAAATTTTTGAAGAAGTTTTCTGTGGAGAAAATGATGAAGAGGGGATTAATTCAATGGCAATTCCAGTGAAACATTTTGATACATCTTCAAGCTTTAATTTAATTTTACCTATAGCTGGATCGTGAATATATGCAGTGTTTCCTTTTACTTTTTTTAGAACAACAAAATGATTCAGGTTCCAGTGCAAAATGCAAGGACATACAAGGTTTTTCAGGTTATTTAGATCTAATTTAATAGGGCGACAATTAAACTTCAAATCGATCGCAATATCCATTATATTTTTGAGTGAGGCTCCACGTAAAGTAAAAGGATATTTCTGCCTGAGTTCTCGCAAACTAAATTCAATTCCCCAATATTGAGCAATCATACCTAGACATGCTAACCCACATTCTGATAACTCACTCTGCAATAATATGGGTAATTTCTTTTTACTAATAAATGTTAAATTTAATTTATTTTTCATTAATTATCGCCATGAATACTGAATAAAGGTTCAAATATCCATTCATATATTTTTCTTTTTTCTAACATAATATTGGATTCTAGAGACATCCCTACTTTTAGAGGGTAATTCTTACCATACGCTAAAATATTTTGATTATTTAATTTCACTTTAACTCTATAATACGCATCTTTCTGATTATTAAATTGTTGTGAGTAAATACCTAGCGATGTTAATTCATTCAAATACAACGTGTTGCTTGAAATTTCATCAACTATTCCTTTCTGTTGACCAAATTTTTGATATGGAAATGCATCGTATCGAATTGATACAGGTAAGCCAACTTTAATAAAACCAATAGCACTCGATGGAATAAACAAATTAGCTTCTAGTTTAGGATTTTCAGGCAATAGTGTTGCTATAATAACATTATCACTAATACTTTGCCCTTTTGAAACCATAATAGTACTGATGACCGCATCTTTTGGTGCGACAATAGTCATCAGTTTTAATCCCTCATTTTCAATAAGTTCTTTTTCAATTGAACTCATTTCTTGTTCAAACTTTGACGTTTCTCTTTTTTCTTGTAATGGTATTTGGAGCAATTCAACGTCTAAATCATAAATTTTACGATTTGTAGATTCTAGTTTTTGTTTAAGGTCAAATAATATAGATTTTTGGTCAAGTAATTCTGATTGTCGGTTATTATATTCAATTACTGAAACAGAATCCGAATTAAAAAGTTTTTTGTACTTTTGTGATATTTCATCGGCAATTTTAACTCGTTCTGTTTGTACTGCTATTTGAGATTGTAAAATAATTTTTTCTTCTTCTAGATTTTTCTTTGTTTGTTGTATTGAGATTTTTTTTACATTATTTTGTTCTAAAAAAATTTTATGCTGAAATGATAGGGTATTTTTTTTATTAGACAAAAACTTATGTACCGCATCATAAGTGGAACTGTACTTTAAATTTCTTAGAACAAATAGAGGTTGTCCCATTTTAATTGTTTGGTTTTCTTTTACCAAAATTTGGTCAACGATGCTAGGCTCTGAAGATAAAATAGTAACTATTCCATCCACCGGAAGTAAAGCACCATTTACATGAATTTTTCTACCATAATCAAAAAAAATCAAAAGAAAAATTACTGCAATAAATATAATTAGAAATAATACATTTATCAACTTTATGCTATAAGGAGTAATAAGCATTATTTGACCGACAATAGTTATCTTATTATTTTCTAAGCATTCTCTTCTAAAGAGAGATTCATTTGATTCATTCATATTATTGAAACTAATCTTTAAAACACTAAAATTGTTTAGTTACTCAAACATTTGCTATATTCTAGTGTTTAAATACACTTGCCATATTTTATATATAAGAACCTATATCTATATTAAAATATCTCATAAATTTAATGTTGTGTTACTGCCTAAATACAATAAGACAGCACTCCAAATGCCAATTTTATTGATTTTCTGCTTCTTCTGGATGAGGTTTTATCCATATTTTTCTATTTTTAAAATCAACTTTAACTACATGGTTATAAAAAAATCCATAACCTAAAACTCCATCAAATGGCATTTCATCGGTAATATCATCTAGCACAGCGAAAAATTCTTTAACATTTGGCATATCGACGAATGAAAGCTCTGTAATAGGAAACGGTACATCCTCTTGCTGTATTAATTCCGCTTGTTTAGATAGTCTTTTTGACATAATTGCATTAGAACCAGCACCAGTATCTAATGCTAATATGTAATTTTTTGCATTATCCGTGACATTTACCAACAAATGTCCTTTGGAACTAGTAGAAAAGGGAATTTCAAACCAATCGCTTGCCAATTGAGTAGTGAAATCATCAGATAAGGTCAACTTGTGACTACGAACATCAAACGTAACCATTTTATCAATAAATAGACCTAATCCTGCAACTGCTATTTGTTTTTCATTCATTTCTTGTTGCTGTTGGGTGGTTATCTTATCACCCGATTCAATATCGACAACAAATCCCCAAGGTTGATATTCCTCTACCTCTAACTGTTCATAAAACAAATCGTTAATTCTCAAATTACGTACAACGAATTGTCGACTATAGTGAACATTTCCTAACCCATCAGTGAATTTTAATTTATCCTTTTTTTCAACTTTATCTTCAATTTTATTAATTATATTTAAAGGTAAACTTAAAGCAGTTGTCGAGCCAGTATCTAATTTAAAATCAACATTCTCATTATTGATTTTCAATGATATCATTTGTTGCCCAAGATCATTTTCATTTAGCAACCATTCGACTTCTTTAGCTTGGACGAACGCGGTAAATAATGTCAAAATAGCAATAATTAATCTTTTTTTCATTGTAGTATCTCTAATAATAAGATTGTAATATTACATAGCTAGTTACATTACCACATAATATTACAATCTAAGAACTCACTTAAAGGCTAGAATCGCCATTCATAACCAACCCCAGCAGAAATTCCCTTACGGCGTCCTGATTTACGTCCTTCAACCCAAACGAAACCTCCCGCACCATTCACCGAACTCAATTCTCGTCCACTAAGCTCTCTCATTTCAGAACCGTTTAATTCCGAAGAATCAACTTTTTTATTTTTTTTAGTAAACATAATTACTCCTTAGTTAAATTAAAATAATGTTGCTTGCAAAACAAACAACACAATTACTTTAACATTAATGATAATGATTATCAATATCATTTAAATTTTTAGTTATTTATAACTTTCAAAATTAATATATAAATAACTATATTGTTTATATTTTTAATACTTAAGTTTTCCAAAGGTTTTTTGTATATATCGCCAGGTAGGTATTTTATCGAGGAGATAATTTATCTTATGTGGTAGGCTTTTTAATTTTACGATTTTAGTTAACCAAAAATGGGATCTCCCCCTTTAGCTAATAAATATATATCAACTGGTTACAAAAAATGATCTGCTGTCTATATGCAATCACGAATAGAGCCCCAATGAATATGCGCATGTTACTAGACTTATCAGCTTAGAATATCAATGATGATCTCATTAATTAAATCCTCACAAAGAACAAAGCATATAGATAAGACCAAAATAAATTTAGGATCAGAAAAGAGGAATGTTGTGCCAAATGGTAAATTTAATAGAAAATATCAAATTATAGTTCCAAATAATTTTATTAATATATAGGTGTTTCAAATGGATAAATATTCATCTTATTACCAACAAGTAAAATTATTGCTCGCAGTTTTGCCTTTTGCAAAAAATAAAACGGATAAAATGCGAGTAATCCTCTCTCGCCGACCAATTTTAAATAAAAAAGCCTACTCATTTGAGTAGGCTTTTTTATTATCTGTCCATTGCTTCTTATTTCTTATATTTAATCACTTTCATTAATTAAAACTAATCATCTGAATTAAATAGATTAATCACCATTATTAATTTTATCTGAATTATTTTAATAGATTACGATAAAAATTGTGATCTCTATATCAATTTTGGTTCTCAAAATTGACAACATGTATTTTTTTTATTATTTTTTAAGATATCTTATATGGATTAAGATATATCTAATGGATAAAAAAGCCCACAAATGGAGTGTGACCTTTGGAATATCGTGATATCGCTGTAAAAACAGATGTTGAAGAAAAAATTAGAGCTAATCTCAACATAATTAAAGATAAATCGACAGAAAGAGGACTTGCCGAATACTTTGGTGTCAGTCGAACCACGGTACGCAACGCCTTGAATGATTTAGCGATGGAAGGATATGTTTTTCAAAATGATAAAAACTTACCATGCCATAAAGTTTTTGAAATTAATATGCTAAAGATGTCTTCATTTAGTGAAGAATTCCAAAAAGAAGATGATATTCCAATCAAAATAAAAGTACTTTCTAACCAAATAATTAAAATGCCTGCTGAGTTGAGGGCATTCTTTGGTTCAAATGATCCTTTAATTAGAATTATTCGACAACGCTTTTTAAACCAAGATCCACTCTCTTATGAAATTACTTATTTATCATCACCAAAATTTAAAGATTTAGATAAGATAGATTTAAACGGTATTTCTCTTTATCAATTTTTAAAAGAACACTACCATCTGACACCAAGCCACGGTAGAGAAGAGATTACTTATGAAGCAGCAACTGATGATAAAGCCAAATATTTACAAGTTGCTCAAGGCACACCAATTTATAAAGTATCAAGTTATAGTTTTGATAATAATTTCCAACCATTTGAACACACCGATCAGTATTTAGTTGGCAATCGATTTCGATATCATTTATCGGCTAAAAATATCTTCAATTATGAGGTAACACATCAATGAAGTTATTTGAAAAAATAGCCGCTCATTTAATGGATGAGATAAATACTGGACATTATAGAGTTGGCGCTGAATTACCCCCTGAAGGACAATTACAAAAGGATTATGATGTCAGTAGAACAACCGTTCGAAAAGCAATTGATTTGCTGGTTGATAAAAATATGGTGGTTAGGAAAAAAGGCGTTGGTTTATTTGTTGCACCAACCTTATCTACCCAAAATATTTTAGAAATGACAGGAATTATCAAACCACATATTTACCAAAATCATAAAAAAATTATTAAAGAGGCCTATTTAAGGCAAGCCGGAAGTTACTATAGCCAGTTATTAAAGATAAAACCCTCCGAGCTTATCTATTACATCAGTTTTTTAGAAGTTGCAAAAAACAGTGTAGTTAAAGAAATTTTTCTCTTACCTCTTAATAATTTTCCCGATTTCCAAATATCTATAATCAAAGTTTTATCAGCGCTCGAAATCACTAATTCGGGCAAAAAAAAGGTCGATAAATTAGAGCAAGATTTACAGCTAATTGTGGCAAATGCTGAATTAGCAAAACAGCTACGATGCAAAATTAACGATCCATTATTTAAAATTTCTAATCACTATTTTGATATTAATAGAGAACCGATAGCCATTGAATATAAGTTTGCTAGTAATACTAAATATGTGGTCGATTTCACCTAGGAGGTAACCAAATGATTAAATTATTACGTGTTGATCACCGTTTAGTTCACGGTCAGGTCGTTGTTTCATGGTTTGAAAATGTTGGCGCTAATACTATTTTAGTTGCCAATGATGCTGTAGCGAGTGATGAACTTCGTAAATCAGCAATTCGGTTAGCTAAACCAGAAAACGCAAAATTGGTAATGAAGTCTGTTGATGACAGTATTGAAGCAATTAACTCGGGCGTAACGGATAAATATCAAATGCTAATCGTCGTTGAATCCGTTGCAGATGCAGAAAAATTGATCCGAGGCACTCAAGGGAAAATCACTAGTCTTAACTTAGGAGGAACTAAACCTCGTGATGGAACTAAGAATTACTCTAAAACGATCAATTTAACAGAATTAGAAGCAGATCTATTAGCTGGATTACAACAAGATGGTGTTGAAGTTTACATACAACAAATACCAAATGAATCTAAGCAAAAATTTGAAAAATAGACAAAAAGGAACACAAAATGAGTATTGTTATTACAGCAATTATTTTGGCCTTGATTGCTATGTTAGCTAATGGTGAATACTTTTTAGGTTCATCTATGTTATCAAGACCTCTCGTTACCTGTACTTTAGCAGGATTAGTAATGGGAGATATCACCCAAGGTATTATTATTGGTGCAACCTTAGAATTAGCCTTTGTTGGTTCATTTTCCATTGGAGCATCTATCCCGCCAGAAATTATATCAGGGAGTGTACTCGGAACGGCTTTTGCAATTGGAGCCGGTAAAAGTACGGCTGTTGCTCTAACTTTAGGTATTCCTATTGCTTCTCTGGTACTAATTGTTAAAAACTTATGTTTCTTATTTATTTTACCTTTCTTTGTTCATAAAGCAGATAAGTATGCGAGTGAAGGAAACGGTAAAGGGGTTGATCGGATGAATATCTTCGGTGGTTTCTTTTCCATCAACCTCCCAATTGGATTAGTGGTCGGACTTTCTTATCTATTTGGTAGTGAAGCAATTAAAGGCTTGCTTGAAGTGATTCCGGATTTTGTCATTAATGGTTTAGGAATCGCAACGGGCTTATTACCTGCATTTGGTTTTGCTATGTTAATGAAAATTATGATCAAAAAAACCAATGCAACATTCTTTATTCTTGGTTTTGCTGTAGCTGTATATATGAAAGTACCTGTCACTGGTGTTGCTATTTTTGGCGCATGTATGGCGTTAATTCTTACTGGTTATTCGTCATTTACCGGCAAAAAATTAACAACCTCAGACAATCAAGAAGTTAATAATCATTCAGGCAATGCTTTAGTAGGACAGGAGATCGACTATGAAAATGAAGAATTCTAAACTTTTAACTAAAAATGATTTAATGAAAACCTTTTGGCGTTCTTTTACTGCGGAGTGGTCATGGAATTATGAACGACAAATGAATTTAGGTTATTCTTTTGCAATCCGTCCCGCTTTAGAAAAAATTTATAGTCAAAAACCAGAACAATTAACTAGCGCTTATCAAAGACATTTAGAGTTTTATAACGTTACGCCTTGGCTAGTTACTTTCCCGTTAGGTATTTCCATTGCTATGGAAGAGCAAAATGCCCTGAATGATGATTTCGATGAAAGTTCAATTAATGATGTCAAAGTTGCATTAATGGGACCATTAAGTGGTTTGGGTGATTCATTCTTCTGGGGAACCTTACGAGTTATTGCCACAGGTATTGGTACGTCATTAGCAATGCAAGGTAATATTTTAGGACCACTTCTGTTTCTATTAATTTTCAATGTTCCTGCTATTTTAGCTCGTTATTATGGTCTATTCGTTGGTTATAACATTGGTGCATCTTTTATTGAAAAAGTTCAAAAGACGGGGTTGATGGATAAATTATCTTATGGGGCTTCTATCTTGGGGCTATCGGTTGTTGGGGCCATGGTGGCGACGATGGTGACACTCAATATGCCATTAACAATAGGTTCTGGCGATGATGCCACATCATTACAGGATATTTTTAATGGTATTGTGCCACAAATATTACCTTTGTTATTTACCTTATTTATCTTTTTTTTAGATAAACAAGGAATTAAAGCACCTTGGATTTTATTAATTATAGCTTGTATCGGTATTTATGGCGCTTGGAGTGGATTATTAGGATAATAAGGGGAAAAAATGAAAAGTATCGCTGATTATGTTGCATTAGAGCCTGAATATTATCAGAACATCTTGGATGATTATCAAACACTGTTCACCCAACATATTGACTTGAGTAAAATTAAACAACTTAACTCAATTGTCATATTTGCAACAGGTTCAAGTTCTAATGCAGCTTATGGTGCAAGATCTTTAATGAGTAAAATCTTAAAGGTTCCTGTTTATATTGAGGATCCTTCAATCGCTGCTAATTATTTACATTACAGTGATCCTAATACTTTGTATTTTGCTATTTCACAAGGTGGGGAAAGTTATTCAACGATTCATTTAGTTGAAGAATTT
Source organism: Gilliamella sp. W8136 (assembly GCF_016101285.1). NCBI lineage: Bacteria > Pseudomonadati > Pseudomonadota > Gammaproteobacteria > Orbales > Orbaceae > Gilliamella > Gilliamella sp. W8136. The sequence continues at coordinate 101,484 of NZ_JACFQU010000015.1, read as the reverse complement.
ATAAAAAATAATCAAACCATCTATACGCTCACCAGCAATCCCAATAGCCCATTGTATAAAATTAGTAATCATGTGTTATCTATGGGAATTCCAGTTGAGGAAATGCCTTATGTAAGTGCGGGTTATAGCGTAACCATTCTTGATTTAATATTGATTTCCTTAGTGATTGCTCAAAAAAAGGGGAGTTTAAACGATCAACAAGTTAACAGCTATCTGGATCAACTTCAGAAAGTAACTCATTTACTTCCTAAAGTCATTGAACAATCCCAAATGTGGGTTAATCAATACCAACATCAGTTTTATCACGCTAAAAGAGTAATATTTATTGGTTATGGCGCAACCTACGGAGTTGCTAGAGAAGGCGAAACAAAATTTACCGAAACCGTACGTAATACCGCTTTTGGTAAGGAACTCGAAGAATACATGCATGGCCCATATTTAGGATTACATGAGGATGATCATATCGTGTTTCTTGAGCCCCACGGCCAGTTAGCTCAACGAGCAAACTTATTAAAAGTTTTTTTAGATAAACATGTTAAACATGTCTCAACCATTTACGCCAATTGCAGTAACAATCTTAAAGAAGAGGACTTGTGCCTTAATGTCGATATAGATGAATTATATGCATCATTGTTTATGACTGTCCCTATTCATCTATTAAGTTACCAAGTTTCAAGATTAAAAGGTCATAACCTTGAAAAATCAACCTATCCAGAATTTGATGAAATAACTAGCTCGAAAATTAAGAGGATCTAAAAATGAGAAAATATGATGAAAAGAAAGAATTAGACAGCATGAATGGTGCTTTAGCATTAAGACCACAAATTAATGAATTTATCGATAAAATCCACGAGCGTGGTTATAGCAATGTTTGTTGGTTAGGTATTGGTGGTACTTATGCATCATCAATGCAAGCGGTTGTCCATATGAAAGAAAAAACAGCCATTGAAACTTTCGTTCAACATGCTGCTGAATATTTAGTTACAGGCAATAAACGTATCACTAAAGACACATTGATTATTATTTCTTCTGTAACAGGTACCACACAAGAAGTTGTTGCTGCTATTGATAAAATTAAAAAAGAAGTTGGTTCAACTGTATTCGCTTTCATGGATAAAGCAGATACTCCATTAGGAAATATGTCTGATCATGTAGTTGTTTACCCAATGAATGAACAATTAAAATTCTTTATGACAGCGGATCGTTTAATGTTTTTAGCGGGTGAATTCCCTGATTATGATGAGTTTTATCAAGAAATGGATCAACATTTTGCCAAAAATATCGTTGCTGTTGCGAAAAAAGCCGATAAATTTGGTCAAGAAGTTGCTGAAAAACACCATAACGACTCAATGCACTATTTTGTTGGTGCGGGTAATCAATGGGGTGCAACGTATTCTCATGCTATGTGTTATTGGGAAGAACAACATTGGTTACGATCAAAATCAATTGAATCAGCAGAGTTCTTCCATGGTACGTTAGAAGTTATCGACCGTGACACTGCAGTCACTGTTTATGTTGGTGAAGATACTCAGCGCCCATTAAGTGAAAGAGTGGCTAAATTCTTACCTCAGATCTGTGGTAATTACACCATTATCGATACCAAAGATTATGAATTACCAGGCATATCAGAAAAATATCGTGGAAACCTTTCACCATTTGTTTTCCGTGCTATTAATAACCGTATTGATGCTTATGTTGAACATTTAAATCGTCATCCAATGTCAATCCGTCGTTATTATCGTTGTTTAGATTACTAAAATAGGAACTTAAATCGATGATTTCTGTATTAGTCAGTACACATGGTTCAACAGCGAAAGGTTTAATTGAAACAACTGAAATGATTTGTGGTAAACAATCTCAGTGTGAAGCTGTTTCGTTTGCAATGGGACAATCAACAGATGATTTTCAACAACAACTGCAACAAAAGCTAGAAGAGTTACAAGGTTTTGGCTCAGAAATTGTATGTTTTGTTGATTTAAAAGGTGGGACACCATTTAATACTTTAGTTAGATTGATGGCTGATTTTCCTAATATAGAAATAGTCACTGGTGTAAATGTCCCCATGTTGTTAGAAACTTTTATGCAACGTGATGAAGTAAATCTACCAACATTGTTACCCGATATTATACAAGCCGGAACTCAAGGTATTGAGCGGTATAATATGGCCTCAATGAGTGTAGATGAATCAAGTGATGAAGATTTCTAAAATCGACAATTCGCCAAACTTAAATAAGCCCGAATTATCGGGCTTTTTTTATCAAAATAATTTATTTAAATAGCAATAATAATCTATAAGTATTGGTAAATTGTGAGTCAATACGAATAAATAATAATAACCGTTTAATATATCATGATATAAATGATAGAAATAGGTGATTATTTAAGCTTCATTTTTTATAAATATGATAAAGGGAAACGGTAATGTTCTTATTCAAAAAATATTTTTATATCATTATCATCTTTTTATCATTAATGAATTGCATTAGTTGTGTATCTAAAAACTCTTATTCATCAGTAGACAACTATGGTTGGATGGAAACCGATCAAGCACGAACCAATGAATGGTTATTAACAAAGTCACATGAAACCCAAAAAATACTTAATGCTCTGCCTTGGAAAGCTTCTGTAGTAAAACGATTTAATACCTTAACAGCCTATGATTCCCAACCAGTCATATGGAATATTCAATATGTTGGCGATAATTGCTTTTACCTAAAAGAAACAGAGAACCACCCTTATAACCGTTTGTTTGTTAAAGATCGTCTGGGCAAAGAAAAATTATTAGTCGATCCGCCAGTAGGATATGGTATATATACTTTCTACCCATCAAATGATGGTAAGTATGTTGCTTATGCTATTTCTGAAAATGGCTCTGAAATTTCAGCTATCAATGTGATTAATGTAAAAACTAGAGCACACCTACCCGATAGCATATCCGGCATTACTGTGCCAAATTTAGTATGGACGAATGATAATGCATCTTTTTTCTATCATCGTAATGATCTTGCTGATTCTGATAATCGAAAATCAGGAACGGAAGAACTTTATCTTCATCGTTTAGGCATCAATATTGAAAAGGATTTGGCTATTTTTGGCAAAGCCAATATTGTGAATTATCATGCTAATACTGACCAATATACCTACTTATCTCTATCTGCCAACTGGGCAGTTACTTCAGTGGAATCTTCAATATCCGGTGATACCATAGATTTATATTTAACCGACTCTACTTCTCTTTATCAGGAAAACAAACATTGGCAAAAGATCATCGATAGAAAACAAAATGTAACGGATTTTTTGGTACGAGATAATTGGCTTTACTTGGCTAAATATAATGACTTTTCAGGTTATACCATTTCTCGATTAAACCTTGATAATATCCATTCGCCAGAAGAAAAAATAATAGAATGGAAAAAAGGGGAATTGACGGAGTTTACAGCAAGCAAAGATGCTATTTATCTTGCTTATTATGAATCTGGGACACCTAAATTTGTTACTATCCCTTTCGCCGATATACATACTATCAAATCCATTCCGATTACTAATGGTAATGAGGTAACGGCTATTTTTTCTAGTTCAGATCACAAAGAGATTTTATTCACCCAACAAAATTGGAATATACCACCTAAAATATGGCAATATGATCCTGATAGTCAGTTAATTGAAGATTCTAAAATAATAAAGACTGATGCATCACTATTTGCAGATTATGAATCAGAGCAAAAATGGGTTAAATCCAATGATGGCGAGCTCATTCCTCTTACCCTTATTCATCGAAAAGGAATCAAACTTGATGGCAATAATCCAACTTGGTTAACGGTTTATGGAGCTTATGGCGAAAGTAATTATCCTAATAATTATGATACCACCCGTTTAATTTGGCTTGAGAAAGGTGGAATTATTGCTATTGCCCACGTTCGTGGTGGTGGAGAACTCGGACCTAAATGGCATCATGATGGAAAAGGAAAAAATAAAATAAATTCAGTCAATGATTTTATCAAATGCGCAAAATACCTTATTGATCATCATTACACAAACTCATCCAAGCTAGTCATTAGTGGCGCCAGTGCTGGTGGCATTGTAATTGGCATTGCATTAGCAACACATCCGGAACTTTTTGCCGCCGCATCAATCACCTCAGGTATGTTGAATATGAGCCGTTTAGATCAAATACCAATTGGTAGTATAAATTTTCCGGAATTTGGTTCACCTTTTAATAAGCAGGAATTTAATAATCTGCAAACAATCGATGCTTATCTTAATCTACGTGAAGATGTTAACTACCCACCAGTTATGCTTTCGGTCGGATTGAAAGATGAGCGTGTATTTCCTTGGCAGAGTGCAAAATTTTCAGCTCGACTTAATGAGATCAATCACACCTCTTTAGACAAAAAGGTCTTGGTAATTGCTAATGAAGATGCTGGTCATTTTGTTAATAATTTTGTCAATATGATGGTGTTTTTTATGTGGAAAACCAATATTACTGACTAGCTTATGATATGCTAATTTTTGTATAACATTCAGTTTTGTCTATAAAATTATATATAACACCACGTTATCATATCCGCTACTACAAAAATAATTCTTATCTTACTTGTTTTATTACAATATTTTGTTTTAATAGTAGATAATCTTTACCTATAACATCTACTTATTGGAAATAAACTATGAAAAATGTTGGTTTTGTCGGTTGGCGAGGAATGGTTGGTTCTGTTCTTATGCAACGAATGGTTGAAGAACATGATTTTGATTATATCAACCCTGTTTTCTTTTCTACATCACAAGCTGGTCAAGCTGCGCCTACTTTTGGCGGTAAAACAGGAACATTACAAAGTGCAGATAATATTGATGCGTTAAAAGCATTAGATATTATTGTGACCTGTCAAGGTGGTGATTATACTTCTGAAATTTATAAAAAATTACGTGCAACTGGCTGGCAAGGTTACTGGATTGATGCCGCATCAACTCTACGAATGGAAGATGATGCTATTATTGTTCTTGATCCTGTAAATAAAGCTAACATCCATGCCGCTTTAGACAAAGGAATAAAGACCTTTGTTGGTGGTAACTGTACGGTAAGTTTGATGTTAATGTCACTCGGTGGATTGTTTGCAGAAAATTTAGTTGATTGGATATCGGTTTCTACTTACCAAGCGGCTTCTGGTGGTGGTGCTCGACATATGCGCGAGTTATTAACACAAATGGGAATGCTTAATGCTGAAGTAGCTAAAGAGCTACAGGATCCTAATTCTTCTATCTTAGATATAGAACGCAAAGTTACCCAAAAAATGCGAGATGGCAGCTTACCAACGGATAATTTTGGTGTTCCATTAGCTGGTAGTTTAATTCCTTGGATTGATAAAGCTTTAGATAATGGTCAAAGTAGAGAAGAATGGAAAGGTCAAGCTGAAACGAATAAAATTTTAGGTACTAGCGAAATTATCCCTGTTGATGGACTTTGTGTGCGTATCGGTGCATTACGTTGTCATAGCCAATCATTCACAATTAAGTTGAAAAAAGACATCAGTGTTCCAGAAGTTGAAAAATTACTTGCTGCGCATAACGATTGGGTTAAAGTTGTTCCAAATGATCGTGAACTTTCAATGCGAGAACTCACTCCTGCTGCTGTTACAGGTACATTAACTACACCTGTTGGACGTTTACGCAAACTTAATATGGGTAAAGACTATTTATCTGCCTTTACTGTTGGCGATCAGTTATTATGGGGTGCTGCCGAACCATTAAGAAGAATGCTTCGTATCTTAGCTTAATCAACAAAAAAGCCCGGTTAACGGGCTTTTTACGCTATAAATAAATGCCATTATACAGTTATATCGTTTTCGAGTAATATCATTAATAATGAACCATTAAATAAAGCTTGTTGCACCAATGCAAACGCACCAATTGCCGATCGGTCATTGAGTGATGAACAATTGATAGTAAGATTTTTTCTTAACTCTTCTAAGCTTTGTGCATTTAACGCGCAGTTTACCGCATTTAACAATATTTCTGATGATTTAGTTAATTCACCCGCTAACACGATTTGTTGTGGATTAAAAATATTGACCATAATAGCAACTGCACGGCCTAGATTTTCACCCGCATCTTTGATTAACTTGATGGAAAGTTCATCACCTTGATTTGCAAAATGACAAATATTAGCAATACTGCATTCATCCAGAGATAATTGCGTTGGATAGCCTTGTTCAATCATCTGTTTGGCTCGATGCTCAATCGCATTATTAACCACTCGATTTTCTAAACAACCAAAATTGCCACAATGGCAGCGTTCACCTAACGCATCGACTTGAATATGACCAACTTCACATGCACTTTGATTATGATTAGTTAGTAATTGTTGATTAATAATAACACCAGAACCGACTCCTCGATGGACACGTATTAAAATAGAATCATCCACATTTTGTGTCGTACCAAAATAGCTTTCAGCCAATGCCAAACTTTGAATATCATTACCTAAAAAAATTGAAACATTAAATTGTTTTTGTAACTCTTCGGCTAATGGCCATTCTTTAACTTGAATGTGAGGCATATAACGAATCATACCATGTACAGAATCAATCAATCCCGGAAGTACGACTGATATGGCTATAAGATTTTTTATTCTTTTATTATTCTCTTGGATAAATTGCTCAATCAATTTAATCAGATATTTTTGCGCAAGCTCCTGTGTAAAATGTGTTAATGGATATACATTCGATGCTAAACAGCGACCACCAATATCATAAAGTTCAATTGTTACATGTGAACGACTGAGCTGCACAGCAATAGTCTGATAATTGTTGAATTTAGCTTCAATTGAAACAGCAGGACGCCCTCCCGTTGACTGTTGTGCATCAACTTCTCTAATCAATTTTTTTTTAATTAGTTGGCGAGTAATCTTAGTAATGCTGGCTGGTGCTAAATGGCTGATTTCAGCTAATTGAATACGAGAAATAGGAGCATGCTGAACGATCAAACGATAAATCATGGCATAATTTAATTGTTTGATCAGATCAGCATTTCCAACTAAGTTTAGATAATTAAAGGTCATACGGTATCTCAATATTTCATTAATTATCTTACATTCTAGCCATTGATCTCTCCATTAACAACCGTTTTAGTAATAGTAAAGTTACGATCAAAGATAGCTAAGTTGGCTATTTTACCTTCACTAACGCTACCAAGGGTTTTATCAACACCAATTGCTTTCGCAGGATAAAGGGTTGCCATTCTTAATGCTTCGTCCAATGCAATACCAACATATTCGACTGCATTTTTTACTGCATCAATCATGGTTAAAGCTGAACCGCCTAATGTACCTTTTTCATCTACACAACGACCATCTTTATAATAAATGGTTTTACCTGCAAATACCGCTGATGTTAAATTTGACCCAGCCAGCAACATAGCATCAGTAATTAATATCAAGTGATCTTGTTTGATTTTATGGCTGTTTCGGATATTTGCCCAGCTAACATGTTGTCCATCGGCAATAATACCAACATAAACGTCAGGTTCATCATAAATTGCACCAACTACACCTGGTTCGCGCCCAGTAATATATGGCATAGCATTAAATAAATGTGTACCTAAACGAATACCAGCATTAAAACCTCGACGGCAATCATCGTAATGACCGTTGGAATGGCCAACTGAAACATGAATACCAGCGTTAACCAATTGTTTAATAAAATGAGCTTCAACTCTTTCGGGTGCTAGAGTAATAATTTTAATTACATCAGCATTATCACAAAGAAAGTCGATCATTTCTTGCGATGGTAAACGAATAATATTTTCATCATGAATACCTTTCTTTTCAGGATTGATATAAGGCCCTTCAAGATGTAAACCCAATGCTTGATTAGGATGTTTAACTAAATATTCACGCATCACCTTTACCGCTTTGATCATAAATTCATCTGTTGATGTGATTAAAGTCGGTAAATAGCTCGTACACCCATAAACAAGATTGGTTGCTTGCATTTTTTCTAATGTTTCAACACTTAACGCATCGAGTGTTTCATTAAATTGCACGCCACCACAACCATTTACTTGGATATCAATAAACCCAGGTGCGACAATCGCACCTTGTAAATCTTCAATAGTGATATTTGCAGACAGTTCGTCTTGTTTACAGATTTTAGAAATCTTATCACCATCGATAATAACAGCGTGATTTTCAAGAATCTCATAACCAGTATAGATACGACAATTTGTTAATGCATACATTGTTTTATCCTTTATAAAACGGTAACTTTTAGATTATCAGCTTCCAATTGTTTGAAATATTTTAATGTTTTTACTTTAAGATCATCAGTACTTGGCTCATCACAAACAATAAGCGATGATGGATGCATTTGTAATGCAGTCACAGTCCAAAGGTGATTAACGGATCCTTCAACTCCAGCTTGCAGTGCTAAGCTCTTGTTATGGCCACAAACTAATAAAATGACTTCTTGTGCATCCATTAAAGTTGCAACACCAATAGTCAATGCATGTCTTGGCACTTGAGTAACATCATTATTAAAAAAACGAGAATTAGCAATTCGTGTATCTTCGGTTAATGTTTTAATTCGAGTACGAGAGCAAAGTGAAGAACCTGGTTCATTAAAGGCAATATGTCCATCTTGACCAACTCCGCCAACAAACACATTGATTTTTCCATAATTTTTAATTTTTTCTTCATACTGACGGCATTCTTCGTCAATATCTACTGCATTACCATTTAATATATGGATGTTATTTTTATCAATATCAATATGGTTAAAGAAATTTTCATACATAAATGTGTGATAACTTTCTGGATGATCTTCTGGGAGCCCTACATATTCATCCATATTAAACGTAACCACATGTTTAAAACTTACATTACCTGCTTGATATTGTTTAATAAGTTGTTGATACATGATCAATGGTGAGCTGCCTGTTGGTAATCCCAATACAAACGGACGATCCGCTGTCGGTTTGAAATCATTAATTTTTTTTACAATGCGTTGTGCCACCCAAGCACCCACTTCTTGTGCATTTTGTAAAGGAATAAGTCTCATGAGATAATGCCTCTTTTGGTATAATTAAATAACTTCTTTTTTTTAGAAGTAAAATATGTTAATTGTATTTTACTATATTAGCGGAATTAATCAAAAAAAATCGTGATGTAAATCACATAAAACGCATAATTAATTTGCGAAGTAAAATAATATAAGGTGAAATAGGATCGATCGTTTACTACTATTTAAAAATGCATAATAAAAGATCATTTTTAAATATAGTTTTAATAAATATATGAGGTTAAACTAATGGGAATTTTAGCTTATATGCAACGTATTGGGCGCTCACTTATGGTGCCAGTTGCTGTATTGCCTGCTGCTGCAATACTTATAGGAATAGGGAATTGGATTAATGGTATGCCATGGGGCTCCGGTAGCATTGTTGCAACATTTTTAACTCAATCTGGTGGTGCTATTATCGGTAATATGGCAATATTGTTTGCAATTGGTGTGGCTTACGGTATGTCTAAAGACAAAGATGGCGCGGCAGCGTTATCGGGATTAGTCGGATTTTTAATTATTACCACACTTTTATCAACTAAGTCATATGCCCTTTTTAATGGGATTGATATTGAACAAGCTGGTTGGGAAAAATTAGTACCACTTGCATATGACAAAATTAATAATCAATTTATTGGGATATTAGTTGGGGTTATTTCTGCGGAAATTTACAATCGATTTAATTCGGTCGAATTACATAAAACGTTAGCTTTTTTCAGTGGTAAACGTTTAGTCCCGATTATTGTATCTATTGTAATGCTCTTGGTTTCCTTTATTTTATATTTTATCTGGCCAATGGTTTTTAGTATTTTGACTTCATTTGGTGAACAAATCAAAGATTTAGGTTCAGCTGGAGCAGGTATTTATGGTTTCTTTAACCGTCTACTAATTCCTGTTGGTTTACACCATGCGCTAAATTCAGTATTTTGGTTTGACGTAGCAGGTATTAATGATATTGGTAATTTCTTGCAACCGGAAAAAAGTCTTGCGGCGGGTACGGCAACGATAGGGATTACTGGCCGTTATCAAGCAGGTTTCTTCCCAATTATGATGTTTGGTTTACCTGGCGCAGCATTAGCTATGTATCATACAGCGAAAAAAGGGAATAAAGATAAAACGGCTTCAATTATGTTAGCAGCTTCTTTCGCCGCTTTCTTTACTGGTATTACTGAACCGTTAGAATTTGCCTTTATGTTTGTAGCACCAGTGCTTTATTTAATTCATGCTATTTTAACTGGTATTTCTCTATTTATTGCTGCAACTATGCAATGGATATCTGGATTTGCATTCAGTGCTGGTTTAATCGACATGTTACTGCAATCAGGCAACCCATTAGCTGTTCATTGGTACATGCTAATCCTTCAAGGTTTAGTGTTCTTTGTTGTCTACTATGTAGTTTTCCGTTTTGTTATTGTTAAATTCAATTTAAAAACACCTGGACGTGAGGATGATGATAGTGCGGACACCACAGTAGAAGAAACACAACAAAAAGCAACAACAAGTGATTTATCAACACTTGCTCAGCAATATTTAGCAATCGTTGGTGGTAAAGAAAATCTAACCAATATTGATTCTTGTATCACACGTTTACGTTTAAGTGTAAAAGACACAGATCTAATTGATGAACAAGCGGCAAAAGCTCTTGGCGCTATGGCAGTAATTAAATTAGGGAAAACAGGTGTACAAATTGTAGTTGGTCAGCAAGCAGAAAAAATCGCCAATCATATGAAAGAATTAGTATAGTAAAAAATTAATACAATTATATTAATAAAATAATCCACGATATTTATACAGTATAAAAAATAGCGTGGATTATTTATTTTTCCTCATCCAATCTCATAAAAATTACGATAATCCTAATCCATTAGCTATCTCTTTTTATAAATCTTATTTGTAAAAAAGTTTCAGGTTATCTATACGTTTCAGTATAAAAATTAGAATGTTAAGATTACATCTTGGATATTTAATAATTGGTTTAATGATTGGTTATTAATAACTTTACAAGCAATATTCTGTGTTACCTTAGCAAGGTTTCGTGTATTAAGTGAAGATTCGCATACATAAACATCTTCAATATCATAAAGTTCAAGCATATTAAATGTCGCAATATAATCACGCATTAAAATGTGTTCTGGAGATTGATTAGGCAACAGATGAAATACACCATCATCAATAAAAAAGACAGAAATATGATTAATTGCGGATGCAGCTAGGGCTATATCCAATGCTTCTCGACCTTTAGCACTGCCATGAGGTGGAGAACTAATAATAATTGCGACTTTTTTCATTTACCAGCCTTAATACTAAAATTTTAATATTAAAATTGAATAGTTCGATCTGTTTCTGCAATAGATGCACTTAATTCACCAAGCCCAGTTAACTGAAAACAATCAGCAAGATTCGTTTCAATAACACCTCGTCTTTGAGCAGCAGCAACACAAATAGTTAACGTTAAACAATACTCTTTTGCCAACGCTTGCCATGCCGATACTAAATCAAATTCATCACTAGCAGGATCGATAAACTTATTACCATTATAGATACCATCTGCATAAAAAAAGATATTTTTAATTGTATGGGAAGTTTTGGATAACAAAGTTTGTGCAAATTGATAGGCACAATAAGCAGATTGGGTCCCATATGCGGGACCCATAACAACAAGTGTATAACTAAATGAATCAGTCAAAATTAGTCAGCTAAATCTTATTTAGCGCTATTGTTGTTTTTATTTTGATCAGATGTTGATTGTTCAATTTTATCATTGTTATCACCATCAATACCAAGTAATTCAACTTCAAAGACTAATGTTGATGCTGGTTGAATACCTGCTTTATCATCTTGACCAGGAAAACTTTGATCTCCATAAGCTAAATCTGGTGGAACAACAAGTTTGATTTTACCACCCACACCAACTAATTGAATTCCTTCAGTCCAACCTTTAATTACCGCATTAAGAGGGAAAGTTGCAGTTTCACCTCGGTCATAAGAACTATCGAATTTACGACCATCAGTTAAAGTACCGGTATAATGAACAATAACGGTGTCATCTGCTTTTGGATGGCGATCAGATCCTTCTTTGATGATTTGATAAAGTAATCCTGATTTTGTTTGTTTAACATCTTTTTCTTTTGCAAATTCTTCACGGAATTTATCACCAGCGGCAGTATTTTCCGCTTTTTCTTTTTCAAAACGAGCTTTGGTTTCTTCTTGAATACGTTTGCCAAATGCTTCTAAAACATCTTTAACTTCATCTTTTGAAAGTTGAGAAGCACCACGGAAAGTTTCGTTAAAACCACTAATTAGATATTCTTTATCTGGACTAATTTCATTTTGCTCTAAATTTGTCGACATATATGAAGCAAATGAAGAACCTAATGCATAAGCTTCTTTTTGTGCATCAGTTGATATGGTCACTTTATTGGTACTGGCGTTGTTATCAGTTGTATTTTTTTTATCATCACATCCAACCAATGCTAATACGATTGCACTACTTACTAATGTCATTTTAATCAATGATTTCATACTACCTCTCCGAGTTAGAAACTTTTATAGCTCAATTTTACTATTTGAATTATTATAAATGATTTAATGTAAGATAATATAGTTTTTACAAATCATTTATGTAAATAAATTATAATAACATAGCATAAGCAGATTCATATAAAAGAAAAGTACTATTCAAATCATTCTTGAGTGAAAGCCACATCCTCAGTTATAATAGGTGCAATTTATAGCAAATAATATAAAGGATAGCTATTTTGACTACCGAACTTAATACCCTTGATATTGAAGAAATCATCAGTTTATTGCCTCATCGTTATCCATTTTTGATGGTTGATCGTGTACTTAGCTATGAAAAAGGCAAAACATTAAAAGCCATTAAAAATGTCACTTTTAATGAACCATTTTTCCAAGGCCACTTTCCAAATAAACCGATTTTTCCTGGCGTTTTAATTCTAGAAGCGATGGCTCAAGCAACTGGAATTTTAGCTTTCAAAAGTATTGAAGAGTTATCTCCGGGACAACTTTATTATTTTGCGTCAATTGATAAAGCTCGCTTTAAACGCCCTGTAGTGCCTGGTGATCAACTCGTATTAGACGTTGAATATATTAAAGAACGTCGTGGTATTGCATTGTTCCATGGTGTTGCAACCGTTGATGGTAATCTGGTTTGTGAAGCCGAAATGATGTGTGCACGTAAATAATATTGACTTTGAAATATCCCAAAAGTATTAAGGAAATGCTATGTCAACGGAAATACATCCAAGTTCAGTAATAGAAAAAGGGGCTAAGATTGGCAATAATGTCAAAATTGGACCTTTTTGCTTTGTTGGTGAAAATGTTGAAATTGGTGATGGGACTTTTTTAAAATCACACGTAGTCATCAACGGTCACACTAAAATTGGTAAAGATAATCAAATTTATCAATTTACTTCAATTGGTGAAGTTAACCAAGATTTAAAATATCGTGGTGAACCAACACGCACTGAAATCGGTGATCGCAACATGATTCGCGAAAGCGTAACCATTCACCGTGGCACCGTGCAGGGTGGTGAATTAACACGTATTGGCAGTGATAATCTATTTATGATTAATGCGCATGTTGCTCATGATTGTGTTATTGGTGATCACTGTATTTTAGCTAATAATGCAACTTTAGGCGGGCATGTCCAATTAGACGATTATGTAATTATCGGTGGCATGACAGCCGTACATCAATTTTGTGTTATTGGTTCACATGTTATGGTGGGTGGGTGCTCTGGAGTTGCCCAAGATGTACCACCTTATGTTATTGCCCAAGGTAATCATGCAACGCCTCACGGTGTAAATTATGAAGGTTTAAAACGTCGTGGATTTAGCAAAGAGGCTTTGCAAGCGATTCGCAATAGTTATAAAGTTCTTTATCGAAATGGCTTAACATTAGACGATGCCAAAGTAGAGATTGAAACCATAGCGAAACAGTATCCTGAAGTCCAATTATTTATTGATTTCTTTTCACGTTCAACACGTGGCATCATCCGTTAATGATAAATAAACCATTAACCATTGCGTTAGTCGCAGGGGAAACCTCGGGCGACATTCTTGGTGCTGGTTTAATTCGCGCACTCAAAAATCATCATCTCAATATTGAGTTTATTGGCATTGCTGGGCCACAAATGCAGGCTGAAGGCTGTAAAGCTTGGTATGAAATGGATGAACTTTCGGTTATGGGCATCGTTGAGGTGTTAGGTCGATTACGTCGTATTTTAGCTATTCGTCGCGACATCACTAAACGCCTCATTGAATTAAAACCTGATATTTTTATTGGTATCGACGCCCCTGATTTTAATCTTTCGTTAGAGGGTAAACTTAAACAAGCAGGCATTAAAACCATTCACTATGTGAGTCCTTCGGTTTGGGCGTGGAAGCAAAAACGAGTATTTAAAATTAAACGCAATACTAATCTTATTTTAGCGTTTTTACCTTTTGAAAAAGCGTTTTATGATAAGTTTGATGTTCCTTGCCGTTTTATCGGTCATAAAATGGCAGATGATATCCCACTAAATCCAGATCAAAAAGCAATGCGTCAGCAATTAGGTATCCCTCTTGATTGTCTTTGTTTGGCTTTATTGCCTGGTAGCCGTCACGCAGAAGTCTCTTTACTGTCAGAACCATTTTTAAAAGCCGCACAATTATTACGCCAGCGTTACCCTGATTTGCATATTGTAGTTCCGTTAGTTAATGCCAAAAGACGTAAAGAGTTTGAACAAATTAAAGCTCAAATCGCCCCTAATCTTGAAGTGCAGCTATTAGATGGTCAAGCCCGTGAAGCGATGATTTCAAGTAATGCCACTATCTTGGCATCTGGCACAGCAGCATTAGAGTGTATGTTAGCCAAATGCCCAATGGTAGTAGGATATAAAATGAAAGCCTTTACTTTTTGGTTAGCTAAAAAAATAATCAAAACGCCTTATGTTTCTTTACCCAATATTTTAGCGGGAAAAGAACTTGTACCCGAACTATTACAACAAGATTGCACACCAGAAAATATCGCCAATCATATTATCCCTTTTTTAGAAGGAGATAATACCGAAGTTAAAAATACCTTTCTCACTTTACATAAACAAATTCGTTGTAATGCTGATGAACAAGCTGCACAAGCAGTATTAGATGTTTTAAAGGATTAATGTTTTAAAAATACGCTGTTAGAGGATTTATATTGTTGTTAGAATTTACTTACCCTGATGCTACATTAATAGCCGGTGTCGATGAAGTTGGAAGAGGACCGCTATGTGGCGATGTTGTTACTGCAGCAGTTATTTTAGATCCAACTAAACCTATCGTTGGTTTAACCGACTCAAAAAAACTTACTGAAAAAAAACGTGAACAGTTATTTGAAGTGATAAAAGACAATGCATTAGCTTGGTGTGTTGCCAGAGCATCGGTGGATGAAATCGATGAGTTAAATATTCTACATGCCACTATGCTGGCGATGCAACGAGCGGTATCTGGCTTAAAAATCAAACCCAATTATGTCTTAGTCGATGGCAATCGTTGCCCCGATTTTGGCATTCAAACCCAATCCGTTGTTAAAGGTGATCTATTAGTGGCAGAAATCAGTGCTGCATCAATTTTAGCTAAAGTCACACGAGATCGTGAGATGGTCGAGTTAGATAAACTTTATCCCCAATATGGTCTTGCTAAACATAAAGGTTACCCAACCAAAGATCATTTAATTGCAATAGAAAAACATGGCATTAACCATTTATATCGTAAAAGCTTTGCACCAATAAAAAAATTACTGCAATGCTAAAGTCAACTACCAGCGCTTATCAACCGTGATTAGTAGTGGTGAATTAAACATCGCAACAGGTGAAATTACCGTTTCTTGATAAGGTATCTTATTACCATAGCGTTCTTTTAATTTTTGTTTAACCGCTGGTGATGACAGATTAAAATCCTTAATCGTTTGTAATTGACCAATTTTCAGTTTAAGTGCCCGATTATAAATTTTCCAAACTAATTCTGAACAATAAATATAGTTATCATCCCAACCAAACCAAATATCGTAAGGTTTGTTTTCAAATGTTTTGGCGACCTGTTTTAAATTAGTAATTTCTTTTTGTGATAATGTATGATCTTTTAAACGTTTTATCACATATTTTTTATTTTTTCCGCGATTTATCCAATTATCTAATGGTGTATAAACCACTTTACTTGCCGCTTCAAAAACATAAGGTTTGCCATTTTTAGTAAAAATGATACCCATATGACTATAAGGCGACTTAGTTGCCTGCTCAACGGCTTTACTTTGGTTTGATTGGGAAGATTGGAAAATAATATCACCATCTTGTGGTTGATAATTTGCTAAAGCAGTATAGCTAGCGAAAAGTAAACCAAAAATGAAAATAAAACGCATTAACCACTACCTATAAAATCGAATCAATTAAGATTATAGTATAATCTAAAACAGCTACTTAACAAATTTTTTAAGTAGCTGTTAGTTGTTTTTTAATAATTAATCACGATTACAAAAAATGGAAGTCGATTTGGTTTTGTACATAAATTTGCTGGCACGAGCAAAACGAATCGTTTTAAAGATACCCAATAAACTGGCTTGATGCATTCGATACAATAATCGATGAATAATTAATGCAAACCAACCTTTAACACTCATTTCACTCTTTCCAGCTATTTTGACCACACCTTGTGCAGTATCATGTAAAGAAATGATTGTTCCATTATCGGTATATTTAAATGATTTCAATGGATTGTTATTTAGTATATTGATAATATTTTCATAACATATTTTTGCCATTTGATGTGCAGCTTGAGCGGTAGGTGGTGAGGCATGACCATTCTCTTGCATTGCATAAGCACAATCACCAATAACAAAAATACTGTCATCACGGGAAGTTTGCAATGTCGGTTTTACCACCAATTGATTGGAACGACTAGACTCTAAGCCTGAAATTTCTTTTAAATAATCAGGTGCTTTAACACCCGCAGTCCAAATCATAATATCGGCTTTGATGATATCGCCATCTTTTGGATAAAATCCATCATTTTCCGCTTTTGTAATCATGGTTTTTGTTAATACATGAATACCTTGTTTTTCAAGCGTTTTAGTAATACTTATCGCTGTTTTTTCTGGCAAAGCAGGTAAAATACGATCAGTTGCTTCAATAACAGACACATCTAGAAGATCCGAACACATTTTGTTGCGACCACAGGCGCCAAATGTTTCTACCATATTTGGTAATTCAGAAGCTAATTCAACACCGGTTGCTCCACCACCAACGATTGCAATTCGGATTTTATCTTGATCAGTGCTTTGATGATCATCAATGATTGAACAAAAACTAGTGAATTTATTGATCAAGGTTTCTCGCAAACGAATAGCCGCATTTTGATCATCTAAGAAGATACAATGTTCTTTAACACCAGGTGTACCAAAATCGTTAGAGGTACTACCAATGGCAATAACCAGAATATCGTAATCAATAGAAATAGATTCATCATTATGGTTGATAATCGTAATTCGCTTGCTATCTCGATCAAGATCGGTAAATGTACCTTGGGTAAACTCAAAATTATGCTGTTGCCCTTGAGATGCATAATAAATATTATCAACTTGCTCATCAAGGACACCCGTTGCTACTTCATGTAATAATGGTTTCCATAAATGATAACTATTTTTATCAACTAAGGTAATTTGAGCTTTGTCCGTTTTGCCTAATTTATCACCTAGATCAGTAGCGAGCTCTAAACCGCCAGCACCACCACCTATAATAATTATTTTTTGCATAATTAAAGCCTTATTAATTTAATTAAAAATATCTTACTAAATAAGTAGGTTTTTATCTATTTCTTTTGACTGATGATATTCATAAATAAAATCTATTAAAATGGTGGTTTAGAATTATTGAAATTTATTTAAGGGTGAAATAGAATGTAAACAATCAAGTTATAAATTATTCCATATAATCTTTATTTTGGTTTAAAAATATAGCGTTGTTTGTTTAAGTAAAACACTATATCGTGTGATATAGTAATCATTAATGACGTATGTTAATTCTTGATTGCGTACAATTATCCTAGTTCTTTAGGCCTTTTCTTACAATTGTCATTCAAAACAAATTTATGAATAAAAAAATTTTTATTGTTATAGCATTGATTGTTATATTAATTTCGATGACGATCTTAATTCGTGCTCATCATAGTGAACTTATCTTACAAGGCGAAGTTGATGCGCCTAATGTTAGCATTTCCTCTAAAGCAAAGGGGCGAGTGCAAGTTATTCATGTGAATCGTGGTGATGATGTCAAACTAAATGATGTCTTAATTACGCTTGATAGTCCAGAACTTTTAGCACAAGTTAAAGCGGCCGAAGCAGCACGAGATCAAGCACAAGCACAAGTATCACTTTCTGAACATGGCACACGTGAAGAAAGTATTCGTTATTATGAAGCATTACTTGAACAAGCTAAAGTAGCTTATGACAATGCCTCAAAAGAGTACAATCGTAATAAAGCAATTTCAGCAAAAGGCTTTGTATCACAATCAATATTAGATAATGCGCTGAAAACGCGTGATGCTGCTTATCAACAAGTTTTATCAGCACAGGCTAATTTAGATCAAGCACGAAATGGTGATCGTGTTGAACAACGACAAATTTATGATGCCAAATTAAAAGAAGCTGAAGAACAACTTAAGCAATTACAGATCCAATTTGATGACTTGCAAGTTAAAGCCCCAGTAGATGGAGAAGTAGGTTCGATTCCTGCTGAAGTAGGCGAATTATTTAATGCCAATAGTCCACTATTAACCGTTATTCGATTACCACAAGCTTATTTTGTGTTTAATATTCGTGAAAATATTATGCCTCATATTCATAAAGGTGATCATATTAAGCTAGAAGTTCCCGCACTTGGTAACAAAGAAGTTGAAGCGGAAGTTCGCTTTATTTCACCAATGGGTGATTATGCAACCAAACGCGCCACTCGTGCGACCGGTGATTTTGATTTAAAAACGTTTGAAATTAGACTTTATCCAACTAAACCTGTAGAAGGCTTACGCGCAGGTATGAGTACATTATGGAAAATAGACAACTAGTTTTAGACTTCTGGCATCGCTTTAAAGACGCTTTTAACGATGAAATACCAGTTATATTTAAGCGATTTACTTTCCATTGGTTAATGTGGATTTTACCGCTAATTATCTTTGTGTTAATTAGCAGTATCTTTCACAAAGGTGTACTGTTTGATCTACCGGTAGGCTATGTTGATCAAGATAAAAGCTCTTTATCTCGTGAAATAATACGGGATCTTAACGCTGGCGCACATGCCAATTTGATTAATTATGATAATCAGCTAAAAATGGCTGAGCATGATTTAGAAAAAGCCAAGATTTATGCCGTTCTTTATATACCACCTAATTTTGAAGCAGATGTGTTAGCTGGTCGTCAACCAACACCAATGCTTTATTATAATGCTCTATATTATAGTGCGGGTTTATATTCAATAATGGATTATTCAGGGTTAATTGCATCATTAAACACCCAATATCGGACTACCATGGCAACCAGTATTGGTTTACCCGTTCCAAAACTTGCTCAAGTTAATTTCAATTATGATGGGCTATTTAATGCAAGCGGTAACTCGATGTACTTCCAACAGTTTTCGGCAGTAGTACATTTGTTGCAATTATTTGTGGTTACGACAACTATTTATATTTTGTCGCAATTACCCAAACGCACTCGACCTAATTATCCATTTGTATTAGGTAAATTAGCCCCTTATACCATTTGGTATACCATGTTATTGATGTTTGAAATAGCAATGCTGGTTTTATTTTCTGATGCTCGAGTATCCGGTTCGCCCTTTGCTATGATGATGGTGGTTTTCTTTTATGTAATTGCGGCACAAAGTATTGGTATTTTGCTTTACACGTTTACCAAAACAACATTAGATGCATATACTTATATTGGGGTTTTAGTAGGGCTTGCATTAACCTATTCAGGCGTGGTTGTACCAGAGTTATCTATGCCTTGGATAGCTAGGTTTATCTCATCACTTGAGCCTTTAACTTATGCGCTCAATAAATTGTTTGATCTATTTTTACGGCATTCTAGTTATCTATCCGTATTAAAAACCTGTAGTATTTTGATGATCTATCCAATAATTATTACAGTGTTAGTTAGAAAACGTTTAGTCAAGCGTTTACATTCACAGTAAGAGGCAATATTTGGATGCTTAAGCTATTTTTTTCTTCAGCTGTAAAAATGTTTTTCTTTATGCTAATGCGACCAATGTGGTTATTGATGCTATTATCTGTCTCATTAATGAGTCTTGTTTATCTTAATGGTACTATCACTAATTTACCCGTTGCTATTGTCGATCAAGATCATACCGCGACGAGCCGCAGTTTGATTCGTTCTTTAACTACCAGTTCTAAAATCAATGTCCTAACCTATGAAAATTCATTACAAGCTTATGATGATATAAACAATCGTAAATTGTTTGCAGTTTTTACCATTCCAAGGGATTTTGAAAAACGCTTATTAAATGGTCAAGATGTAACCATTCCTGCTTATGGCGATGCTTCTAGCCGTTTAGCTAATGGTTTGATACAAGTTGATATTAAGGGAATATATCAACAAATATTGACCGAATATAATATGCGAGTAATGCGTAATGGCGGGTTTTCTGATCAGCAGATTAATATCATTTTATCGCCAATAAAAGGGCAAACGATGCCACTTTATAATGCTGGTATCAGCTTTGCAGCAATAACCTTTCCTGGACTACTAGTCATGTTGTTGCAACACTCCTTTTTAATTGCCTCAACGCGAATCAATATTACCCTACACTCCTTGCCACAAGGTAAGCCACCAAGGATTGTTATATTCGGAAGTCTATTCGGTATTATTCCAATATGGTTATTTTTATCTATAGTCCTATTTGGATTATGGCCATGGCTACTCGGTTATCGGCAATTAGCCAGTATACCTGAAATTATTATTATGACATTTCCTCTATTATTAGGAATTTTGGGCTTAAGTAAATTGCTTACAGAGTGTTTACGCCGAGCGGAGATGATCTATTTAACTTTAGCTTTTTTAACCACGCCCGTATTTTACCTATCTGGTACCATATGGCCACTTGATGCGATGCCTTTATGGGTACAAACAGTATCGAGAATGCTGCCATCAACATGGGCAACGAATATGATTGCCGGCGTAAATCAGATGGGATTAGGTCTGTCAGACAATTTATTTAATATATTTATGATTCTTTTTCTCGGTGTAATGTATGGTTCATTAGGCTTTTTTATTGCTGCACTACGAGAAGGAAAAGTCAGAGGATATTTCAAAAAATTAAAGAAATTTTTACGGCCTAAAAATCCAAAAATTCATAATAAACCGTCAATTAGTTAGTACTAAAACGTGAATATATTATTGATTACTGATATGATGAATGCTTGATTTTTTAAATAAATAATATGTTGTATGTCCAATAAATATTATCCATGGATTATTAGTTTACGCCCTAAAACATTAGTATTATCACTTTGTGCCATTTTGATGGGTAATACGCTTGCGTATTGGGGTCGGTCTTTTGATCCACTGATTATGCTCTTATCAATTATTACCGCATCATTACTACAAATTTTATCGAATCTAGCCAATGATTATGGTGATGCGATTAAAGGCAGTGATGATCAAAACTTAACTGGGCATAAACGGGGTTTGCAGTTAGGTTTAATTACGCTTAATCAATTAAAAAAAGCATTATGGATTAATACTTTTTTATGTATTTTATTTGGACTGGCTTTAATTTATTTAGCTTGTAATAATATTTATGAAATTTTAAGTTTTATACTATTAGGAATATTATCTATTATTGCAGCAATAACTTACACGGTAGGTAAAAAACCTTATGGTTATATAGGTCTTGGAGATCTATCTGTTCTTATCTTTTTTGGTCTAATTAGTGTAATAGGAAGCTATTACTTACAAACCAAAACATTACCAATACCAATTATTTTACCAGCTTTAGGCTGTGGATTATTGTCCGTTGCAGTACTTAATATTAATAATCTTCGTGATATAGACAGTGACAGAATGAATCACAAACGAACACTGGTAGTTTTAATGGGCAAAGATCGTGGGCGAGTTTATCACCTTCTATTATTGGTGATCTCATTATGCTCATTTAGCATATTCTCCTATAGTTATCTAAATCCTCGTTGGGGTTGGCTATTTATGCTCGGTCTACCTTTGTTAATTGAACATATCTATGCCGTTTTTCGTTTTAAAACAGCAAAAGATGCGTTCCCTTTACTATTACAAATGGTCAAACTTGCTTTATTGATTAATTTACTTTATTGTTTGGGGATAATTTTGAGCTAGCTCACGATTATTTAATTTTAATATCGTTTTACTTGATGTTAGCGTTATACTATATAGTATTAAAATACGACAGCAAAAGGAGACCTGATGATGGAGTTTGATACTTCAATTCTTTGCGATTACTACCCAGAAGATGTTAACGTAGTGGAACCTATATTTAGTAATTTTGGTGGTGTGACATCATTTTCTGGACAAATTGTGACAGTGAAATGCTTCGAGGACAATGGTTTACTTTTTGAAACTCTGCAAACTGACGGCACAGGAAAAATTTTAGTAATTGATGGCGGTGGTTCAGTGCGTCGTGCGTTGATTGATGCAGAACTAATTGATATTGCAGTGCAAAATCAATGGGAAGGTATTATTGTTTATGGTGCCGTTCGCCAAGTTGACTATTTAGCTGAAGCTGAAATTGGTATTCAAGCACTTACCGCAATTCCTGTAGGCGCTGAAAATCAAGGCGTTGGTGAAGTTGATATTCGTGTTAACTTTGGTGGCGTAACATTCTTCTCTGGTGATTTTGTCTATGCGGATAATACAGGTATTATTCTGTCTGAAATTGCCTTAGAAATAGAAGAATAAGATATCATTCTTGCCGCCGATAAATATCGGCGGTTTTTTACTGAAACACGGTCATCACCTCAAACTTTTTGACAATAGTTTATCTATTATTTGATCGTTCGCTTGCGAATATATCCCCCTGTTACCGTCATAATTAATCCAGCGATTTCCATATCTAATAATTTACTGGTAAGTTCAGGAATCGATAAATTAACCAATGATGCAATTGTATCAACTGCAATAGGTTGATGATGAATGACAGCAAAAATTTCAGGATACAAAATATGATTATTGAGGTCATCCTCGTTTTTTGTTTGTCGATTTATTGTTGATAAATAACGACTATAATGCTCTAAAATATCAATTGGCTCAGTAACTAAATAGGCACCCTGCTTAATTAAAGAATGTGTTCCAACACAGTTTTGATTATCAATATCTCCTGGCAATGCAAATACATCACGATTTTGCTCAAGTGCATAACGGGCCGTTATTAGCGAACCGCTTTTTTCTGATGCTTCAATAACAAAAGTCCCTAAACTTAGCCCACTGATAATTCGATTACGCCGTGGAAAATATTCTGTTCTTGCTTTTTCAAAAGGTAAAAATTCTGATACTATCGCACCATGTTGCGCTAAAATATCATTCACTAAATTTAGGTTTGATCTTGGTGCTATATTAGCTAATCCGCTACCGAGTACGGCAATAGTATTACCGCCTACCTCAAGTGCACCACGATGGCAAATCGCATCTAAACCCAGTGCCAAACCACTGGTAATGGTTAACCCGTTAATGGCTAATTCACCAGCAAAATATCGTCCCCATTGAGCGCCATATTCACTAAATTCACGGCTGCCAACCATAGCAATTTGTGGAGAGTGTAGTAACTGACAATCTCCCATAATAAATAAAAATATTGGTGGTGAATTAATTTGCTTAAGCAAAATCGGATAATCTGAATCACAATACGCAATCAAATGCTTTTGAGGATAAGGAGTATCGAGCCATTCAAGTATCGGTTCAAAATGAAAATAAGAAGTAGCTAAAAACTTTTCTTGTTGCTCTTGAGTTAATGCTAATTTCTCAAGTAAAAACGATACATTATTAATTATATTAGGCAGATCTGTACCAAAAATTTGGCTAATTTTTTTTAAAATTGCAAGTTTTCCTTGTCCAAGCATTGAAATTCGTAATAAGAATTCATATTTACTCATCATAACTTTTTGCACTCATGTTAAATAAATTTAATTTTCTGAATAGATAAGATAAATACTACCAATAGCCAATAAGGGCTATTCAATGACATGATAAATGTTTACAATGAGTAATAAACTGAACTAATCTGACTTTTGAGGAGTAGATCGAAGAATTTATGGCTATTTTACCGGTATTACGTTTCCCTGATGAGCGACTCCGCAAAGTTGCTAAACCCGTCACCCAATTTACGCCAGAGTTACAAACCATTATCGATAACATGATTGAAACCATGTATGCAGAAAAAGGCATTGGTCTTGCGTCAACACAAGTGGATATACATGAGCAGATCATTGTAATTGATGTAACCGAAGACAAAAGTCAACCTTATGTGATTATTAATCCTGAAGTGATCAGTAAAGAAGGCGAGACAGGAATTGAAGAAGGTTGCTTATCAATACCTGATTGTCGAGGGTTTGTACCAAGAGCGGAAAAAATTAAAATCAAAGCACTAGATCGTGATGGAAATCCTTATGAAATTGATGCCGACGACCTACTTGCTATTTGTATACAACACGAAATGGATCATTTAAAAGGTAAATTATTTGTCGATTACCTTTCACCATTAAAACGTCAGCGAATTGAACAAAAGATGAAAAAACTGATGCGTGAAGAACAACGTAAAAAATAAAATTAACCGCCATTTATAGATGGCGGTTAAACCATCTACTATTTACGACGATACGATTATTTAGCCACAATAACCATCGCTGGACGAATTAATCGACCATTTAAAGTATAACCTTTTTGGATTGTATTAACGATTTGTCCTGATTGATGTTCAGGTGATTCAACCATACTAATTGCTTGGTGCACATCAGGGTTTAATTGGGAATCTTCCGTGCTAACAACTTCAATACCAAATTTTTTGACCGTATCTAGGAACGATTTTAATGTCAGTTCTAAACCTTCAACGGTGGCTTGATGTTCCGGATTATTTTTATCAGTAGATAATAGAGCACGTTCTAAGTTATCAATGACGGGTAATAATTCATTTGAAAACTTTTCTAACGCAAATTTACGTGCTTTATCGACATCTTGCTCAACACGTTTACGAACATTATCAATTTCAGCACGCGCACGAATCATCGCTTCGCTTTCATTCTTTTTAGCTAATTGTAAAGCTTGTTCAAGCTCGGCAATACGAGTATCTTTTGCTTTCAATTGCTCTTCTAAATCCGGCTGCGCTGCCGCTGGTTGTTCTGTTGTTTCTTCTGCTGGGGTGTCAATGTTAGCTTCATTTTCTGACATATTTTTATCTTGTTCTGTCATAAGGTACTCCAAATGTAGTCGAAAACTTAATGAATAACGGTTATTATGGGGACAATTTTTATTATTACAAGCTTATCGAGACATTGATATGTATTTTTTTTAATTTATACCGAAAAAATACAGATGTTTATGAAAAAATAAGGTAAGGATATTTTATGGTGACTCCATTTAAATGCATTGGTCTAATTGGACTTCCACGTAAATTAGAAGCAATTGAAACCCATCAAGTGCTTTATGATTGGCTTGTTAAACTTGGTATTCGTGTATTAGTAGAAGATAGATTAGCCGAATATATTCAATTTCCAGTTAGCCATTATGCCTCGTTGGAAACAATTGGCGAGCAAGCTGATTTAGCTATTGTGGTTGGTGGAGATGGCAATATGTTACGCTCAGCACGATACTTATCTCACTATAAAATCAGAGTGATTGGGGTTAATCGAGGTAATCTAGGTTTTTTGACTGATATTTCTCATGAACAGGTAATTGAACAATTAAGCCCCGTTATTGCAGGTGAATATGTCGATGATCCGCGTTTTTTATTAGAAGTATCCATATTTGATAACGGTAAAATGATTAACTCAGGCTTCGCCGTAAACGAAATTGTGATAACCCCAAATACAGTTGCACATATGATTGATTATGATGTCTATATTAATGAGCGTAATGCATTTTCGCAGCGTGCCGACGGGTTAATTATTGCTACTCCGACTGGCTCAACAGCGTATTCACTCTCGGCTGGTGGACCTATTTTAGCGCCCCATTTAGATGCCTTGATTATTACACCAATGTTTCCGCATTCTTTAGCGGTTAGACCATTAGTGATTAAAGGGGATAATCCTATTCATCTTAAATTCCCAACAACAGCCTTGGATTTGAATATTGCCTGTGACAGCCAAATCATTTTACCCGTAAAACCATCACACGATGTCATTATCCGCCGTTCTTCATATGAATTTAATTTAATTCACTCAAAGGATTACGACTATTTTAATAATCTTTCAAGTAAATTAGGTTGGTCACAAAAAATGTTTTAATTAATGCATCGTTTCTATCTTAAGACAAATCGCTTTTACTCTTCTGTTTTGATGCGGTTGATTACAATCAATTCCTATTTATGTTAGCAATAAAAGTTGTTACTTAATTAGCAAAGCTAACACATAAACAGTAACTGAAGAGAAGATAGCCGCAATGACATCATCAACCATAATACCAAAACCTCCGGGTACTCGTTTATCAAACCAACGAATCGGCCAAGGTTTTGCCATATCAAAGACTCTAAAAGCAAAAAAAGCCATAGCAATCCATAAAACAGAGATTTGTGGAATAAAAAATAGGGTGATCCACATACCAACAAATTCATCCCATACTATATGTCCTGAATCATGAGTATGAGTATCATCCGACGTTTTTTGACATAAAAAACAACCAAAAATAAAAGCGACGACAATTAACACCCAATATAAATACGGTTGCAAACCATTAAATAGCAGCCAAAGTGGTATTGCCATTGCCGATCCCATCGTACCGGGCATAATAGGTGACATACCAGACCCTAAACCCACCGCAAGTAAATGGATAGGATTGGTTAATTGCACATATTTTTTAAAGTCTTTATTTCGCTCTTGTTTTGTCATTATGTTAAAGGTCTTTTAGATAAAATAATGCCGACTTTAAGTCGGCAAAAACGTTGCTTATCAAAGCTAAACTAAGCTAAGTATTTATGATAATCAACTATATTATTCGTCTTTCACTAACGTTGCAACCATTACCGCTTTAATCGTATGGAGGCGGTTTTCAGCTTCATCAAATACGATACTGTGTTTCGATTCAAAGACGTCATCGGTCACTTCTAAGCCATTTTTTAAACCGTATTGTGCTGCCATTTGTTTGCCAACCGTGGTATTCATATCATGGAAAGCAGGTAAACAGTGCATAAATTTCACATTTGGGTTATGAGTCAAATTAATGACATTTTGATTGACTTGATAGGGCGTTAATAATTTTACACGCTCATCCCACACTTCTTTCGGTTCACCCATTGATACCCATACATCGGTATAAAGAAAATCAACATCTTTAACACCTGAAGCAACATCTTCAGTTAAAATAATTTTAGCACCTGTCGTTTTGGCTATCTCTTGACACTTCTGTACCAATTGAGCTTCGGGTTGACAGGCTTTTGGCGCAACTAAACGAATTTCCATACCCATTAATGCCGCCCCTTCCATTAACGAATTTCCCATATTATTTCGTGCATCACCTAAATAGGCAAATTTAACACTGCTTAATGCTCTATCGCCAATATGTTCTTTCATGGTCATAAAATCAGCTAAAATTTGGGTTGGATGGGCTTCAGTAGTTAAACCGTTCCATACAGGTACACCCGCGTATTTTGCTAAAGTTTCAACAATTTCTTGCCCATAACCACGATATTCAATGCCATCATACATACGACCAAGCACACGTGCAGTATCAGCAATTGACTCTTTATGCCCAATTTGGCTACCACTCGGCCCTAAATAGGTAACGTTTGCGCCTTGATCAAAAGCACCAACTTCAAATGCACAGCGCGTACGTGTTGAATCTTTTTCAAAGATAAGAGCAATATTTTTACCGAGTAAATACTTTTGTTCCAGCCCTTGCTGCTTAGCTTGTTTTAATTCAATAGCCAGATTAATTAATTGATTGATTTCGGCAGGGGTAAAATCGAGTAGGCGTAAAAAGTGACGTTGATAAAAACCGTGCATAATGTGGCTCCTAATAACCGTAAATATTCACACGATTCTATTTGAATAATTATGCAAATTCAAGTTAAACATCAAAATAACCTTCATATTTTATTAACTCGTCAAAAAGTCTCAAAAATTAGATTTAATTATTAAAATAATTTTTATAATATTGCTTTTTTTGTATAAAAAAGTGTAATAAAATGCCAATCACTGTAACTTAACAGATAAGTAAATTTGAATTTTTATTCAAAAATAATGACAACTTATTCAAAAGGCCTTTTTAATCATGCAAACTTATGCCCTCCTTATGTTACAAGATGGTTCGCAATTTATTGGCAAATCAATTGGTGCTAATGGACAGACTGTTGGGGAAGTAGTATTTAATACTTCAATGACAGGTTATCAAGAAATCCTAACCGATCCTTCTTATTCGGAACAATTAGTTACTCTCACTTATCCCCACATTGGTAATGTAGGAACAAATGATGCGGATGCCGAATCTAACCAAATTTATGCAAAAGGACTGATTATTCGCGATCTGCCGTTAATGGCGAGCAACTACCGAAGTGAAATGGATCTTTCCAGTTATTTAAAAAAGCATAACGTAATTGCAATTGCGGATATTGATACGCGTCGTTTAACCCGTATTTTACGTGAAAAAGGGGCACAACATGGTGTGATTATTACGGCTAATGATAAACAGACCTTATTAGATAAAGCCGAAAATGCCAAACAAGAGGCACTAAATTATAAAGGGTTAAGTGGATTAGATTTGGCTAAAGAAGTGACTTGTAAGGAAAGTTACACATGGACTTGCGGTATTTGGACAAGACAACAAGAGCATCCTACACCCAAAGCGGACAGTGAATTGCCTTATCATGTGGTTGCTTATGATTTTGGCGTTAAACAAAATATATTACGGATGTTAGTTGAACGAGGATGTAAATTAACAGTTGTACCCGCTAAAACACCTGCAAATGAAGTATTGTCATTAAACCCAGATGGAATATTTTTATCAAATGGTCCTGGTGATCCCGCTCCTTGCACTTATGCCATTGAGGCAATTAAGCAGTTTTTAACCACCAATATTCCAGTTTTTGGTATCTGTTTAGGACATCAGCTTTTAGCGCTCGCTTGCGGTGCGAAAACCGTCAAAATGAAATTTGGTCATCATGGTGGTAATCATCCTGTTAAGGATCTAGAAAATAATCGTGTCATGATTACCGCACAAAATCACGGATTTGCTGTCGATGAAAGCACCTTGCCCGCACATTTACGAGCCACACACAAATCCTTATTTGATGGTTCATTACAAGGGATTCATCATAATCAAAAACCTGCATTTAGTTTTCAAGGACACCCTGAAGCCAGTCCGGGTCCACACGATGCTGCGCCACTTTTTGATCACTTTATCGAATTAATTAAAATTTATAAGCAGGAGCAATAATATGGCTAAGCGAACAGATATTAAAAGTATTCTAATTATTGGCGCAGGCCCAATTGTTATTGGTCAAGCTTGTGAATTTGATTATTCAGGCGCTCAGGCATGTAAAGCATTACGTGAAGAAGGATACCGAGTAATTTTAGTTAACTCTAATCCAGCAACCATTATGACCGATCCTGAAATGGCGGATGCCACCTATATTGAGCCAATTCATTGGACATGTGTGCGCAAAATTATTGAAAAAGAGCGACCCGATGCCATTTTACCAACGATGGGCGGACAAACGGCATTAAATTGCGCATTAGAACTTGAAAAACAAGGTGTATTAAAAGAGTTTAATGTTGAAATGATCGGCGCTACCGCAGATGCGATTGATAAAGCTGAAGATCGCAAACGCTTTGATCAGGCAATGAAAAAAATTGGGCTGGATACCGCACGTTCGGGCATTGCTCACTCATTACAAGAAGCTTATGCGGTACTGGAACAAGTGGGCTTTCCTTGTATTATTCGTCCATCATTCACGATGGGCGGAACAGGCGGTGGCATCGCTTATAATCAAGAAGAGTTTGAAGAAATCTGTACTCGTGGACTTGATTTATCCCCAACCAATGAACTCCTAATCGACGAATCACTGATTGGCTGGAAAGAGTATGAAATGGAAGTTGTGCGTGATAAAAACGATAATTGTATTATTGTTTGTTCGATTGAAAACTTTGACGCAATGGGCATTCATACCGGTGATTCAATAACGGTTGCACCGGCACAAACTTTGACAGATAAAGAGTATCAAATCATGCGTAATGCCTCTATTGCGGTATTGCGCGAAATTGGTGTTGAAACTGGCGGTTCAAACGTGCAATTTTCGGTTGATCCACAAACGGGACGATTAATTGTCATTGAGATGAATCCTCGGGTATCACGCTCTTCAGCGTTAGCCTCTAAAGCAACCGGCTTTCCTATTGCCAAGATTGCAGCTAAATTAGCCGTCGGTTATACACTTGACGAGCTTTCCAATGATATTACTGGCGGTAAAACGCCTGCTTCTTTCGAACCGTCTATTGATTATGTCGTGACTAAAATCCCACGTTTTAATTTTGAAAAATTTGCTGGTTGCAATGATCGCTTAACCACGCAAATGAAATCAGTAGGCGAAGTGATGGCAATTGGCCGAACGTTCCAAGAATCGATGCAAAAAGCACTTCGCGGTTTAGAAGTCGGTGCGTGCGGATTGGATGAAAAAATCGATGATGCTAGCGATGAAAAGAATCTTGCTAAAATTCGTTACGAATTACAAGAAGCAGGTAGCGATCGCATTTGGTATATAGCCGATGCTTTTCGAGCGGGTTTTACCGTTGATGAAGTGTTTTTATTAACTCATATTGATCGCTGGTTCTTAGTGCAAATAGAAGAACTAGTGCAAATAGAAAACCGCTTAAAGCAACAAACCATTAATGATCTTGATCAAGAGACATTATGGCAACTTAAACGTAAAGGCTTTTCGGATCTTCGTATTGCTAAACTGCTTAATACTCAAGAACAAGCCGTGCGAGATCTGCGCGTACAATATGATATTCACCCAGTTTATAAGCGTGTGGATACTTGTGCAGCCGAGTTTTCAACCGATACCGCCTATCTTTACTCAACCTATGAACAAGAGTGTGAAGCCAATCCACAATTTAATCGTAAAAAGATTATGATTTTAGGAGGAGGACCTAATCGTATTGGACAAGGAATCGAATTTGATTACTGCTGTGTACATGCTGCTTTAGCTTTACGTGAAGATGGCTTTGAAACCATTATGGTAAATTGCAATCCCGAAACAGTTTCAACCGATTATGATACTTCCGATCGACTCTATTTTGAGCCAGTTACCCTTGAAGATGTGCTTGAAATTGCCCACGTTGAAAAACCTGATGGCGTGATAGTGCAGTATGGTGGACAAACTCCGCTGAAATTGGCGCGAGCCCTTGAAGCTGCTGGAATTCCTATTATTGGCACTTCACCTGATGCCATAGATAGAGCTGAAGATCGCAAACGCTTTCAAGAAGTAGTTGATAAATTAAATTTAAAACAGCCCGTTAATGCCACCGTAACCGATATTGATGAAGCAGTGATCAAGGCAGAGCAAATCGGTTATCCACTTGTGGTGCGTCCATCTTATGTATTAGGCGGACGAGCAATGGAAATTGTATACAATGAACAAGATTTACGACGCTACTTTAAAACCGCAGTAAGTGAATCCAATAATGCGCCAGTACTGCTTGACCACTTTTTAGATGATGCCATTGAGGTGGATATTGATGTGATTGCAGATGGCGAACAAATCGTTATTGGTGGCATTATGGAACATATTGAACAAGCCGGTATCCACTCGGGCGATTCAGCTTGTTCACTGCCAACTCATACCTTAAGCCCTGAAATTTTAGCTGAACTGCGAAAACAAGCGAAACAATTGGCGTTTGAACTTAATGTAAAAGGTTTAATGAATGGGCAATTTGCGGTCAAAGATAATCAAGTTTATCTGATTGAAATTAATCCACGTGCAGCCCGTACGGTGCCGTTTGTCTCGAAAGCGACTGGCTTACCACTGGCTAAAATTGCTGCCCGTGTCATGACAGGGCAATCGCTGGCCAAGCAAAATGTCACTCAAGAAGTGATTCCGCCTTATTATTCCGTTAAAGAGGTAGTATTACCATTTAATAAATTTAGCGGTGTTGACCCAATTTTAGGACCAGAAATGCGCTCAACCGGCGAAGTCATGGGAATTGGTAAAACATTTGCAGAAGCCTTTGCCAAAGCACAGCTTGGCAGCTTGTCGAATATGAAAAAATCCGGCAAAGCATTACTTTCTATTCGTGAACAAGATAAACCACGTCTATTAGAAGTTGCTAAACGATTAATCGCTCATGGATTTAGTATTGATGCCACACTTGGCACAGCAAAAGCATTGCAACAAGCAGGAATTGCCTGTCAAATTGTCAAGAAAGAAAATGAAGGTCGGCCAAATATTCATGATCATATCAAAAATGGTCAATACAGTTATATTCTTAACACAACCTCAGGACGAGCTGCCATTGAAGCCTCTAAAATCCTGCGCCGTAGTGCTATTCAATATAAAGTCCATTACGATACCACTATGAATGCTGCTTATGCCACAACGTCGGCTCTAGATTACGATCCGGCTCACAGTGTGATACCATTACAGGCACTTTATCAATAACCAAAAAGACGAGCAATGCTCGTCTTTTTTTATAAATACATCAAGTTATAATTTATTTTTTAAGCCTTTCCTTCCGCCATTGCTAAAATATCTGCTTCGGTTAATTTGTGAGTCTGATTAGCAAACGCATAGCAAGTTGGTTTTTTATCGATAAAGACTTCAGCCGTGAATTTTAAATCCTTAATATCGTCAAAGATCCAAGCTGCAATATAATAATTTTGCGTACCTTTTAAATGATAATAAAGATGAGAGCCACACTCTTTACAAAATGCTCTTTCCGCCCATTGTGATGAGTTAAAATGGGTAATGTTCTCTTGTCCTTCTATTGTTAAATCACCACTGTGCGCTAAGGTCATTAAAGGCCCGGCACTCCATTTACGACAAGTTTGGCAATGGCATGCACTAAAATCCGTATTGGCAAATGGAACAGATAATTTAACTTTTCCACACAAACAAGATCCATGATATTGAGTTGACATATTTTTTTCCTTTTCCAATTAAATAAACATTATGTAATTTTAATGATGTTAGCATAATAGTAGTTAAACCATAAAATGGAATTTTGTTAAAATATTCAGTCTAATAAAACGGTAAAATAAAAAATAAGTATAATCTAAATATGGATGAATTTTTACGTCGTATCATTACCAATATCAAACATAATATAGACGCGATAGAACAACAGATAAAACATCTATCAACTCATGACAGAATTGATATCTAAAACAAATTTATGGTGAATATCGAAAATGAGAAACACATTTTAATTAATCATTTTAAAGAAATAGAGCAATGGATTAAAAATAATTAAAGTGATTTTGTAAAAATTATTCAGGAGTGTATACCATTTCAGCATTTAAATTACTTTTATGTTTAAATAATGCCTTATTAATCGTTTTAATCACACCAAACCTAAACTAATCAGTGAACTTAGTAAAGTAGAATTTTGTAAAAATTATTCAGGAGTGTATACCGTTTCAGCATTTAAATTACTTTTATTTATAAATAATGCCTTATTAATCGTTTTAATCACACCAAACCTAAACTAATCAGTAAACTCATTTAAGTAGAATCTTATAAAAAATATTCAGAAGCCATACAATTTAGTATATAAATTACGCTCATTTGTTAAGAAATGTGTAAAAATGATGCGTTCAGTAAAGAATAGTATTGATTTATTATTTTATTACTATAATATAACTCACCTCTCTGACGCGGGGTGGAGCAGCTTGGTAGCTCGTCGGGCTCATAACCCGAAGGTCGTTGGTTCAAATCCAGCCCCCGCAACCAATTCCTCCCAACCCTATTCTAAATTTTCTTAATGATAAAACTATATTGATTTTGGAACGGCAAGTAACGTTGATACTGCTTCACTAATTCTTCGAGCGATATAGCTATTATTCATGGTATATAAATGGATACCGTCAACATTTTGCGAAACTAGGTCAACAATCTGATCGATAGCATAAGCAATACCTGCATCACGGAATGCATCTGGATGATGTTCATATTTTTCCATCATTTGCTTAAATTTCTTAGGTAGATTAACACCACACATTGAAACCATACGTTCAATTTGGTTTTTATTCGTTACCGGCATAATTCCCGCTTCAATGGGTACATCAATGCCCATATCACGCGCTTTATCTAAAAAGGCATAAAAATAATCATTATCAAAAAACAATTGGGAAATCAGTTGATCGGTACCTGCGTTCACTTTTTCTTTCAAATGAATTAAATCTTGTTTAATGGTTGCCGCTTCAAGGTGCCCTTCAGGATAACATGCACCAATTACGTTAAAATCGCCATTTTCTTTAATAAAAGAGACAAGTTCACTTGCAAAACGAAAATCATCTTTCGGTTTTATATTTGGATTGATATCACCTCGTAACGCAAGTACATTATCAATACCCGCACATTTAAGATCGTGAAGGATTTTTTTCATCTCGGTTTTATCAAAATTGATACCCGGTAAATGGGCAACACTTTCGATACCATAGGTATGCTTAACTGAGTGAGCAATATCGATAGTAGTTTGACCATTCAAGCTACCACCTGCACCATAGGTAACACTAATAAAATCAGGTTTAAAATAACCGAGTTCGCGCAAAGTACTGTAAATTGTTTCTAAAGGTGATGTTTTTTTAGGAGGAAAAACCTCAAAGGAGAACACCGTTTTTTGATTAAAAAGTAGATTTGTTTTCATCTGCATTATCCATTGGTTATCATTACTATTTTTCCTTATTGACGTTTCCGCCGCCTAATGAGGCGGCGGTAATATCAGATTTAACAAAGTTAAATTATTTTGAAAAACAGTATTATTTGAGTGTCTTTCTTACTTCTAATGTGGCTTGAACTAAGTGTTGTAAGCTTTCAACCACCTCTTTTTCACCACGCGTTTTTAAACCACAATCTGGATTAATCCATAATTTTTGTTTATCGATCTTCGCAAGCAATTTCTCAATAGTTCCTTTAATTTCAGCCACAGGCGGTACACGCGGTGAATGGATATCATAAACACCTGGTCCTACTTCGGTTTTAAAATTATTGGCTTTAAGCACATCAATCAACTGTAAATTAGAACGTGATGCTTCAAACGAAATAACATCCGCATCCATCGCATCAATGTCTTTGATGATGTCAGCAAATTCGCTATAACACATATGCGTATGAATTTGCGTATCTGCTTGAACTTTACTATGTACTAATCTAAATGCTGGAATTGCCCAATCTAGATATTCGCTGTTCCAATCTGCCTTACGCAATGGTAATTTTTCTTTAAGTGCTGCTTCATCAATCTGAATGACTTTAATGCCAGCCGCTTCAAGATCGAGTACCTCATCGCCGATAGCTAAACCAATTTGGAATACAGATTCTTTTTGTGAAATGTCTTCACGAGGGAATGACCAGTTAAGAATCGTTACTGGACCTGTTAACATGCCTTTAACAGGTTTATCTGTTAAACTTTGCGCATATTTTGAATATTCAACCGTAATTGGTTTTGAACGTGAAATATCACCCCATACAATTGGTGGCTTAACGCAACGAGTACCATAAGATTGCACCCATGCTTTTTCAGTAAAGACAAAACCATTTAAGCTTTCACCAAAATATTCAACCATATCATTTCGTTCAAACTCACCATGCACCAA
This sequence comes from Gilliamella sp. W8136, assembly GCF_016101285.1. Taxonomy (NCBI): domain Bacteria; kingdom Pseudomonadati; phylum Pseudomonadota; class Gammaproteobacteria; order Orbales; family Orbaceae; genus Gilliamella; species Gilliamella sp. W8136. Next base: position 65,415 of record NZ_JACFQU010000015.1, on the reverse strand, counting down.
CACATCAATACCGATCTCTTCTTGCAATTTGATACATTCGGCAATTTTTTTCTTATTGAATTCAGTGTATTCATTCAAACAAATTTCACCTTTTTTGAATTTAGCACGATTTAAGCGCACATCTGGCGTTTGTGGGAATGAACCAATCGTTGTAGTTGGTAACAATGGTAAATTAAATGCTTTTTTCTGCTCTGCTTCACGTACTGAAAATTCAGGTAAACGAGTAAAGTCAGAGGCACTTAATGCCGCAACTTTTTGACGAACATCTTGATTTGCCCCTTCACGCTCACGAGTAAATAGGGTTTGGTTAGCTTTATAAGTCTCACTATTTTCTGGGTTAGCTTCATTAAATAACTGGCCAAGCTCCGCTAATTCTTGCAGTTTTTCTTGTGCAAACGCAAAGTAAGCACGTTGTTGAATGGTTAATTTAGTCTCATTTTGTAACGTATAAGGTACGTGCAACAATGAACACGAAGTATTAATTACAACTTTAGCTGCTTTTTGCTTAATTTTTCCGAGTAATGCTAACGTTTTTTGGTAGTTATTTTTCCAAATATTTTTACCATTCACTACACCAGCAAATAATACTTTATCCGAAGGGAAACCATTATTTTCAAGCAATGCTAATGACTGTTTACCTTCGACAAAGTCAAGACCAATACCATCGAACGGCAGAGCCACTAACTCTTTGTAACAGTCACGTACATCACCAAAATAGGTTTGTAGAACCACTTTAGTGGTAGCTTTAACGGATAAGATTGCTTGATAGAGCTCTGTAAATAAAGCGATATCTTCTTGATTAAGATCTGTGACTAAAATTGGTTCATCAATTTGAATCCAATCAGCGCCAAGTGTTGTGAATTTTTGAATAATTTCTTGGTAGGCTTTAATAATATCAGCTTTAAAGTCAATAAACTGTTTATTACCTAAATATTGTGCTAATTTGAAAAACGTTAATGGACCAACAACAACAGGTTTAGTTTGTATACCTAACGCTTTGGCCTCTTGATATTCGTCAAACGGTTTGCTACCAGCTACTTTGATCTGCACGGAATCTTCTATTTCAGGTACTAAGTAATGATAATTGGTGTTAAACCATTTTTTCATTGCTAGCGCACGCACATCGCCTTTTTCACCTTGATAACCACGAGCCATAGCAAAATAACGATCAAGTTCTGGTAATCCCAAATCTTGGTAACGTTTAGGAATAACATTAAGTAAGCAGGCGGTATCTAATACTGCATCATAAAATGAAAAGTCATTAGACGAAATAAATGCAATTTTTTGCGAAGCTTGTTGTTGTAAATGCTCGGCACGTAATGCTTTAGCTTCACTTAATAATTCGGTTTGGGTTTTATTACCTTTAAAGTAGGCTTCGGTTGCAAATTTCAATTCACGAAGTTTACCAACACGAGGATATCCAATAACGGCTGTATTCATTTTATTTTCCTTTAATCACGGTTCTTGCGTGGTTAAAAAGATAGCAAAAAAAAATGTTATTGAATAATTCTAGTTTTTTATTAATTAATATAGTTTTTAACTATATCAAATTGCTTTTTTATCGTTATAACGAATAATCATTAGCAGATTTTAAGGATAACAGTATAATGTAAAACTAGTTTTTTAAAGGAATGACAAAAATGAAATTTTTATATTATCTTTATATTTTAGAAGTCATTTTAATTTTGCCTATGTTGGGTGATAACAATAATGTCGTTTTATCTTCACAAATAATTCACAACATTATTATTACCATTATTTTTGGTTTTAACTGTATTGTGAATTTATGTTTCTGGGCATTCAAATCCAACAAGCAACGCATTGATTATATTGTGATTGCATTATTATTTTCAGTTATTCTTTTTGTACCCATTAACAATATTATTATTGCAATTAAATAAAAAGAACGTTGATAAGCGGGGGGTTGAACAAAAAATTAATGTCCTAAATACGGATAGAATAGTTAAAGTTAATCCAACCGTTTTATACCAATAAATTTTAAAAAATAATCAATATGCTTAAGATTAACAATCCTCCTATTTTTTAGAATAGAAGGATTGAAAAATAAGTCAATTATTTACGCCACTGACCATAAATTGGTCTTGAAAAATGGGCAAGTACAGCAATCATACAGATTTCAATGGAGACGCCCCAATAAATATGACCTAAAATTTCACTCCATAATTCATAGTCATTTAAATTCCATAACCAGCCAACGGTACCTTGTGGATCATAAGCTGGATGACGGAAGCCTAACAATGGAATAAAAAAGCCATGCATAACAACCGTAATAATCAACCCATAAAAGGCACCATACCAAAGTCGAATTTTATTCCAAAAATAGGCAATAAATACATAAACAAATGCAAAAGCAAAACTAAATAGCCAGTGATAAAGTGTCACAGCACCTAAAACATTTGCCCCTTGATAAATATAATCAAGGGAATGCGAATTAATACCTAACCAACCAAGCCAAGCATCAATATGTGCAGCTGGCGGCGAAATTTCACCGGGAACACGAGGTGGCATATTCACTTCCGATCCCCACTTAACTAATGAACTAATAAAACCACCAATGAGTGTAGTCCAAATGATAATTTTACGATTTATTTTATTTCCAAACATTTGAGTGATTCCTTACTATTTTTAATAGATATTTAATGGATATTTAAATGAGAATGCACAATAAATTAGTTAAAATAAGTTTTACTTAAGACTTGCAGGATACGTTTTAGGAATTTTTTATTTAAAACAGATAATTGCGTTTTGTTATCATTTTTGAGAAATGAAACAATATCTATTTAATCAATCATAACAGGTATAGCATACTAATATATAAACTCAATTAGAATAAATAATATACACTTTTAAGTCTAAATAATACACATTACCGCAATTATAATTTAAAAAAATACAAAATAATTATTTATTATTTGATAATGATTCTCATTATCAAATATAATGCCACTATATTAATTTAGAGGTTTAATTATGTTAAAAATATCCACAGTAAGTTTAGAAGAGATCAATAATACGGTTCATATTCCTGATCCTAATGCGAGTTTTCTTCGAAAACTGTGGGCTTTTTCTGGTCCGGGTGCTTTAGTTGCTGTTGGTTATATGGATCCAGGAAACTGGATCACGTCTATTCAAGGTGGTGCACTTTATAGCTATTTATTACTATCCGTAATACTCATTTCTAGCTTAATTGCAATGCTCCTTCAGGCAATGTGTGTGAAAATAGGCGTAGTAACGGGTATGGATCTTGCCCAAGCCACAAAATCAATGGTCGGTAAAAAAGTAGCTTTTTGTTTATGGATATCGACTGAATTAGCCATTATTGCCACAGAAATTGCTGAAGTCATTGGTAGTGCAGTAGCTTTAAATCTATTATTTGATATTCCATTATTAATTGGTGTGTTATTAACCGTTTTTGACGTTGTTATCCTTTTAATTTTGATGAAGTTTGGTTTTAGAAAAATAGAAGCCATTGTCTTTTGTTTAATTGCGACAATATTTATTATCTTCGCTTATGAAGTTTTAAGAGCCTCTCCTGAGCTTAGTGATATTTTAAATGGGTTTATTCCTAGAAGTGATATTTTTACTGCCTCAATCAAAGGACATGATTCCGCATTAGTGATTGCTCTTGGTATTGTGGGTGCAACCGTTATGCCACATAACTTGTATCTGCATTCGTCTATCGTTCAAACTAGAAAATATGATAGACAAAACAGAACAAGCTTAAAAGATGCAATTAAATATGCAACGATCGATTCCAATATACAATTGTCGTTTTCATTTATCATAAACTGTTTATTATTAATTCTTGGGGCTGCGCTTTTTTATGGCAATGATCCCGACAATCTTGGTCGATTTACCCAACTTTATGATGCATTGAAAGATCCACATATGGTTGGCCCTGTGGCAAGTTCAATTATGGCAACTTTATTTGCCGTTGCTTTACTCGCATCGGGTCAAAACGCAACAATTACAGGCACACTGACTGGGCAAATAGTCATGGAAGGATTTATTCATTTATCTATTCCGCTCTGGGCTAGACGAATAATCAGTCGAGGATTAGCGGTTACACCTGTGATTTTATGTATTTATATCTGGGGTGATAAAGAAAATATTGTTGAGAATTTATTAATCTATACTCAAGTCTTTTTAAGCATTGCTTTACCAATTTCAATGATTCCTTTAATTTTAGTCACCTCAAATAAAAAAATCATGAAAGAGTTTGTGAATTGCAAATTAACCATTATTTTAGGTTGGATAGCGACGATTTCGCTTATTATTTTAAATCTACAATTAATTTATGAAGTGATTAGTTCATTGTATTAGTTAACTATCTTACCAGCCATTGAGATTTTCTGATCAATGGCTTGTTTAATTTCTTTCTCCTTAATTGTCATTCATTGTCATCTACTTGCTTATTTATTAAATGAGGTAAATAAACGTTGAAAACAAGATAAAATCTAGGTAACACAACCATACCATCTGGTAGAACAAAGCAAAATCATCATTTTATTTAAAAAACTGTATTTATTTACAGTGTTTTTGTTGATATACTCGTTCCAATTTTAATCAGCTGCATGTATTTATTTAATTATTATGATAACTCAACTTACTATTAATAATTTTGCTATTGTCGATCAGTTGTTAGTTGATTTTACAACAGGGATGACCGCAATTACGGGAGAAACAGGAGCAGGGAAATCCATTGCCATTGATGCTCTAGGACTATGTTTAGGAAATCGTTCTGATGCCTCAGCGATTCGCAATGGGGCAAATCGGGTAGACATATCAGCAAGTTTTATACTGGATGACACCCCCGCTGCATATGAGTGGTTAATAGAAAATCAACTTGATGAGGGTAATGAATGCATCTTACGCCGAGTGATTAATCAAGATGGTCGTTCTAAAGCGTTTATTAATGGTCGAGCCGTGCCCATATCCCAACTTAAAGATATAGGGCAAATGCTTATTCAAATTCATGGACAACATGAACCTCAACGGCTTTTACGCAGTGACTATCAGCAACTGCTGTTGAATCATTATATGAATGAACCAACGCTACTTGCACAAATGCACCAAGCTCATAAGGATTGGAAAACGGCCTGCCAAGCTTATCAGCAATATGAAACCACACGACAAGACCGTGAAGCACATCTGCAACTTTTACAATATCAATTAAAAGAATTAAATGAATTTTCGCCGATTGAAGGTGAGTACCAACAGATTGATGAAGAATATAAACGACTATCAAACAGTGAGCAGTTGATTAACCTTAGTCAACAGTCAATCATGGTATTAGATGAAGCTGATGAATACAATGTTAGCAATTTACTTAGCAGTGTTAAAAACAGTGTACAACAGTTATCCGAGCTCGATCCAACCTTAAATAATATTCTTAACATGTTGGAAGAAGCAGCCATTCAAATAAAAGAAGCCAGTTATGAACTTCGTCACTACAGTGAGAGTTTAGAGATTGATCCAGCGCGGGTTATGCAACTTGAGCAACGGTTATCGAAGCAAATTGCATTAGCACGCAAACATCATATTGCACCAGAAGCATTGCCTGAATTACATCATAATTTACTTAACGAATTTAAACATATTAATCAACAAGATGAACAAGGCGAACAGTTAAAAGCAGACATTAGCAAATATCATCAAATTGCCCTAGAACTTGCCACTAAATTACACCAAAAACGGGTAACGGTAAGCAAAACATTAGCCAAGAAAGTGACAACAATTATGCATGAACTTTCTATGCCAAATGGGCAATTGAGTATCGATATCACTTTTGACGAAAATCGATTAAATGAAAGTGGAGCCGATCAAGTCACCTTTTTAGTTAGCACTAATGCAGGGCAAATTTTACAACCGCTGGCTAAAGTTGCATCCGGTGGTGAATTGTCACGTATTGCCTTAGCAATTCAGGTACTGACAGCGCAAAAAATGGATACTCCAGCGTTAATTTTTGATGAAATTGATGTGGGTATCAGTGGACCGACTGCCGCTAAAGTCGGACAGCTATTAAGACAACTTGGAGAATCAACACAAGTGATTACCGTAACACATTTACCACAAGTCGCTGGACAAGCTAATCAGCATTACTTTGTGAGTAAACAGACAAGTGGCAAACAAACCACAACAGATATGCAAAGATTAGATAAAAATGGACGTTTAAATGAGCTTGCTCGGTTATTAGGTGGAGATAAAATTACCGATGCGACACTTGCCAATGCGAAAGAGTTACTTATTATCTAATTTAATTATGGTAATATAACGCCTTTAATTTTGGATGGGAGAATAGCAAGATCATGAGTCTATCTGGTAAACATATTTTATTAGGGATAACGGGTGGCATTGCTGCTTATAAATGTCCTGATCTTGTCCGTCATTTAAAAAAAGCAGGGGCACAAGTACATGTCGTACTGACAGATTCGGCAAGTCACTTTGTTACGCCAATGACACTGCAAGCGGTTTCTGGAAATCGGGTATCCAATGATCTATTTGATCCATCGGCAGAACTGTCTATGAGTCATATTGAATTGGCAAAATGGGCTGATTTAGTATTAATTGCACCTGCGACAGCAAATATTATCGCTAAAATGGCTAACGGCATTGCAGATGATTTATTATCAACGCTCTGTTTAGCAACCCCCGCCCCAATAGTCATCGCGCCAGCCATGAATCAACAAATGTATAAAGCGGCTGCGACACAGCATAATTTATCCGTACTAAAATCTAGAAATACCTTAATTTTAGGGCCTGATAGTGGCTTTCAGGCCTGTGGTGATGTTGGCCCCGGCCGTATGCTTGAACCACAAACAATTGTGGAAAAAATTGAGAATTATTTTGCCACAACATCAACACTTACTGGGATCTCAATAACGGTTACGGCAGGCCCAACCATTGAAGAGATCGATCCTGTACGTTATATTAGCAACTACAGCTCAGGTAAAATGGGCTTTGCTATTGCCAAAGTTGCAGCTCAAATGGGTGCAAAAGTGACCTTAATTAGTGGTCCTGTTCATCTAGATACACCAAATAATGTCAATCGTATTGATGTAAAAAGTGCTAAACAGATGTATGAAGCAGCATTAAGTCATGCCCAAGAATCAACAATTTTTATCGCTTGTGCCGCGGTTGCAGACTATCATGCTAAAACAATTGCCCCTCAAAAAATCAAAAAAACTGATGATAATGATGAACTAGTCATAAAGTTAGTTAAAAATCCTGATATTGTTGCAAGCGTAGCGGCATTAAAGAATCATCGACCTTTTGTCGTTGGGTTTGCCGCAGAAACCAATAATATCAAAGATTACGCACTGAAAAAATTAACGACAAAAAACTTAGATTTGATCTGTGCTAATGATGTTTCAGACCAAACAATCGGGTTTAATTCTGAACAAAATGCATTAACTCTTTATTGGCAAAATGGTGAGCAAACGTTACCATTAAGCAGTAAACAACAATTAGCATCACAGCTACTTGAAGCGGTGATAACACGATATAAAGCGAGTCATGATGAAAAGAAAAATTGATATTAAAGTATTAGACAAACGTTTAGGTAATGAATTTCCACTACCAACGTATGCAACTGAAGGATCCGCTGGTATTGATTTACGTGCCATGTTTGATAAAACGACTGAAATTAAACCAGGTGAAACCATTTTAACCCCAACCGGTTTATCAATGCATATTGCCGATCCGAACTTAGCAGCATTGGTACTGCCTCGTTCTGGCTTAGGCTCAAAAAATGGTATTGTACTTGGTAATCTAGTTGGTTTAATTGATTCGGATTATCAAGGTCAATTGTTCGTTCCGGTTTGGAACCGCAGCCAAACACCTTTTGTTATTGAAGCCGGCGATCGTATTGCTCAACTAATTATCGTACCGGTTGTGCAAGCAGAATTTAACATTGTTGATGAATTTACTGAATCAGCTCGTGGTGAAGGTGGATTTGGGCATTCGGGTAAAAAATGATTGTGAACAACAAAAATAAAAATCGCAAAGAAGATATCTTACAAGCATTAGCAACAATGCTTGAATCTAATGAAGGGACTCAGCGAATTACTACCGCCAAATTAGCAGCCACGGTAGGCGTTTCTGAAGCGGCGCTGTATAGACATTTTCCAAGTAAAACCAAAATGTTTGAAAGTTTAATTGTCTATATTGAAGATATCTTACTGTCCCGCATTAATATCATCATGCAAGATGAACCGAATACCTTTACTCGATTAAAACTTATCCTTGCATTAATTCTAGGTTTTTCTGAAAAAAACCCAGGATTAACTAGAATTATGACAGGCCATGCATTGATGTTTGAACAAGAACAGTTGCAAGAACGCATTAGTCAACTCTTTGAGCGAATCGAAACGCAGATAAAACAAGTTATACGAGAAAGGAAGATTCGTGAAGGTGTTGCGTTTACTACAGATGAACGCATTTTAGCTAGCCAATTACTTGCATTTTGTGAAGGTATGATGGTGCGTTATTCTCGTTCGGGTTTTAAATATCTACCTACAACTAATTTTGATACTCGCTGGACATTATTATCTAAACAGCTCGTTTAATTGGTTTTGTAACTAGATATTTTCCCGTAATGTCTATTACCCATTGATAAGGATAATTAAATGAATTTTGAAGATCTAATCAATAATGCCATTTCTATTATTGAAAAATATGATGGTGTAGTACTTAGTTATATTGCTCATTTTTGCTTTGCCATTCTTATTTTTATCATTGGACGAGCCATTGCTAGATTTGTCGCTCGTCAACTCAGAAAAATATTAACCAATCGTCATGTTGATCCAACAGTAGTTAAATTTGTAAGTTCTCTATCCTATTATGCCATTATTGTAATGACTCTGGTGGCGGTGTTGGGGCAACTTGGTGTACAAACCGCATCAATTGTTGCCATTATTGGTGCAGCTGGTTTAGCCGTTGGTTTGGCACTACAAGGTTCACTATCTAATTTTGCTGCTGGGGTTATTTTAATTATTTTTCGTCCGTTCAAAGTGGGGGAAACCGTGATTATTAATAACCAAAAAGGGGTTATTGATTCGATTCAAATTTTTTCAACATCCATCGTTACGCCAACCAACGAATTAGTAGTAATACCTAATAGTCAGGTAGTGGGTGCCAATATTATTAACTATACCAGATTACCGGAAAGACGTTTAGATTTAGTTGTAAATGTTGGGTATGATTCTGACATTCGAAAAGTTTATCAAGTGTTAAAACAAGCCGTTGATAAAACCAGCAATATTTTAACAAAGAAAGAGCCGACTATTCGTTTGGATCAGCTAGATGCTTCATCAATGAATTTCAATGTGTTAGTTTGGACAACAAATGCCAATTACGGGCCAGTTAAGGCTGAATTACTTGAAAATATTAAAAATGGATTAACCGAAAATGGTATTAATATTCCATATCCTACAATGGATGTAAATCTAAACACCCAGTCATAATTTTTAATTAATGTATTCCGTTGTTAATCAGCAACGGAATACAAATCCCCTTATAAAACTAAATATCTTGATCCATATTTAATGCAGGTTTATCGCAATCAGGGCAACCAACAATTTTAGCAGGAACGCCCGCAACCGTTGTGTGTTTCGGTACAGATTCCAAAACAACGGAACCTGCGCCAATTTTAGCCCCTTTTCCAATTTCAATATTACCTAAAATAGTCGAATGGGCACCAATCATCACCCCTTCACGAATTTTAGGATGGCGATCACCATTTTCTTTGCCCGTACCGCCTAACGTCACTGATTGTAAAATAGAGACATCATTTTCAATAACAACGGTTTCACCAATGACAATACCCGTTGCATGATCAAACATTACCCCACAGCCAATCTTAGCCGCTGGGTGAATATCAACGCCAAACACTATTGCAATCTGACTTTGCAAAAAAATCGCCAAAGACTTGCGATTTTGCCGCCAAAGCCAATGTGCGATTCGATAAGCTTGTAATGATAAAAAACCTTTATAATACAGAAGTGGGGTTGAATAATGATTGGTCGCGGGATCACGAATATAAACGGCTATAATATCACTTATCGCCGACTGAATAATATTTTCATCTGCTTGATAGGCTTGCCGAGCAATTTCACGAATTTCAATAGCGGGCATAACCTGCGTTGAAAGTTTATTCGCTAAAATATAACTTAAAGCACTGCCTAGATTTTCATGATTGAGTAAAGTAGCATGGAAATAACTAGCAAGCATCGGTTCACTTTCAACCAATTCGGATGCTTCTTGTCGGATGGTTTGCCATAATAATTCAGGCTTAACAACTATTTTTGTATTGTTCACAACAAGTCCCTATATTAAACAGTATTGCTAACATTGTTTCGCAAACTTATGCAGGAAGCAAGTTTTGTATTCATTTATCCTAATTTAATAATCAAAATGGAAAGCAACTGTTCCCATTTTGATACAAAATAACATCGCATTGCATACGTTTTAATATTATGGTTGTTTGGTTTTTTTATCATCACTTAAGGTAAATATCGCAATTATCAAAATAAATAGCACAATGCTTGCCAATACATAAAATGTAGTTGAATAGCCTGTTTTATCAAATAATTTACCCACTAACCATGATAAAACAATCACACCAATATTTGATGAAATATTAAAACCGACTAAATACAAAGTAGATGACAATCTTTCATCAAAATTACCTACCACGTATTTGAACACAGCTAAGATAAATAGTGGTGTTTCAATTGCATGAAACAGTTTAACTAACGAAATCAGACAAACATTATCTAAGGTTGCTGATAATGAAATTCGGCAAATCATCACCATGGCCGCCACTAATAGTGATTTTTTTGCTCCTACTTTGTTAATAAAGAAAGGTGCTAAAATCATACAAGCTGCTTCTAAAAATACTTGGAACGAATTTAAATAACCATAGACTTGATAGCCTTCCTCTGGTTTATCAAAGAAACTGGTATAAAAATTTGGAAACAGTTGCTGATCATAAATAGTATAAAAGCTATTAGTACCAATGATAAAAAAGACAAATAACCAAAACTTTTTCATACCAAATAGGGAAAGAATTTCACTCAGAGTTGGGATGGTTGGCTTTTGTATAACTGCTTGTGTTTCACTGTTTGCAGAAAATTCTTGGTTAGGTTTATAAACTAAATTGATTATAAAATAGATAGCCGCAATCCCAGATGCCATCCAAAAGTTAATATGGGGATCGATACCAAATAAAATACCCGCTACAAAAGTTGCAGCAGCATAACCAAACGATCCCCAAAATCTCGCAGGACCAAATTCAAAACCAAACAATCGACTAATTCGTTCAATAAAAGAGTCAATCAAAGCGCATCCAGAAATAAAACCAGCACTTAACACTGGCGCACCAATACAGACACCTAACAAAAAATCATTTCGTAATAACGGTTCATACACATAAATTAAAAACGGTCCAATAAGAATCATAACGATACTTTGAAAGGTAATTACCGCTTTGCCTATCTGTAATTTATCTTGAATAATGCCATAAAAAATCATAAAACACATAGCAGCAGCAGAGTTAGCGGCATAAACAATACCAAGTTGCTCACCGGATAAGCCAATTTTACTTTTTAACCAAATAGCATAAAAAGACCACCAAAGTGACCAAGCGGCATAGAAAGTAATAAGATAACCTGACGAGAACCAATAATTTCTATTTTGCATCATATTCATGTTTATAACTCTTTTATTGTTGAAGTTTAACGTTAACATGTTAATGTTAACATTATTGTCATATTTGAAACAAAATAGATACGATCGATTATCATAATTGTTACTTAGCTCACACTTTTTATCATTAATTTTTGTGGTATCATCACATTTAGGCAATGATTGATAACAATTTTTATTATATTGAGCAAAAGGATCTAACTATGGCTTCACTAAAGGATGTGGCAAAATTGGCATCAGTATCACTGATGACAGTTTCTCGTGCGATTAATAATCCTGAAAAATTAAATAAACAGACATATCAACGCGTCAAACAAGCCATTGAGCAACTTAATTATGTCCCTGATCTCTCAGCCAGAAAAATTCGTGGCGATAACTCAGGCCCTTGTGCTATTGGTGTTTTAGCCTTAGAAACAGCAATGACACCATTTTCAGTAGAGTTATTACAAGCTATAGAAAAAACAGCCCAAAATCATGGTTGGAATACTTTTATTGTTAATTTATTTGATGATAAAGATCCTGACCATGCAATTAATACTCTTTTATCCTATCGCCCTAACGGTATTATTTACACCACAATGGGACTTAGAAAAGTTGATCTTCCAGAAAAGCTGCTTGGCAAAAATATTGTTTTGGCGAATTGTGTTACTGACAGTGAAAAACTGGCTTGCTATATTCCCGATGACTACACAGGTCAATACCAAGCGATGCAACAAGTGATACAAAAAGGCTATAAGAAACCGTTATGCATCTATTTATCAGAAAAAACATTAGCTGGTAAAACCCGTCGTAAGGGTGCAGAACAAGCTTGGCTTGATGCAGGTAAAAATTTGAAAAAAATGACCAGTTATCATATGCCGATATTGGAAAATAATATCGCCCAAGAATATATGATGACAATTGATATATTGAAACAACATTGTAATAACACACCAGATTTTGATGTATTAATTTGTGGTAATGATCGCATTGCTTTTGTTGCCTACCAATACTTACTTGGTCAAGGGTTTCATATACCCAAAGATGTGGCCATATTAGGTTACGACAACATGGTCGGCACTGGCGAACTATTTTTCCCACCGCTGACGACGGTTCAATTACCGCATTATGAAATAGGCGAGCAAGCAGCGCTACATATCATCAATGGTCAAACAGAAACAGAAATCAGCTATGTGGCTTCGCCTTATTTAGAAAGGAACTCTTTGTAATAAACATAAATGAATTGACCGCTATCAAGCGGTCAATTTAAATACAGATTAAGCATAAATAGATTTTAGTTGCCAACTGTCAAGTTGAGTAATTTTGGCACTACCATTTTTCGCAAATTAATTTATCTTACGCTCTGCAGGTAATTTAGGATAGATACGACTGGAAAGACTATACAAATCATCATTAACAAATATAAATGAATCAACCGCTATCAAGCGGTCAATTTAAATACACATTAAGCATAAATAGATTTTAGTTGCCAACTGTCAAGTTGAGTAATTTTGGCACTACCATTTTCCGCAAATAAATTTATCTTACGCTCTGCTGGTAATTTAGGATAGATACGACTGGAAAGACTATACAAATCATTATTAACAAATATAAATGAATCGACCGCTATCAAGCGGTCAATTTAAGTACACATTAAGTATAAATAGATTTTAGTTGCCAACTGTCAAGTTGAGTAATTTTGGCACTACCATTTTCCGCAAATAAATTTATCTTACGTTCTGCTGGTAATTTAGGATAGATACGACTGGAAAGACTATACAAATCATTATTAACAAATATAAATGAATTGACCGCTATCAAGCGGTCAATTTAAGTACACCTTAAGCATAAATAGATTTTAGTTGCCAACTGTCAAGTTGAGTAATTTTGGCACTACCATTTTCCGCAAATAAATTTATCTTACGTTCTGCTGGTAATTTAGGATAGATACGACTCGAAAGACTATACAAATCATTATTAACAAATACTTCAACCGATGATGCATCAATATAAACATGTAATGATAGTTTTTTTGTTTTTGGTAGTGGCACACTACGATAGCCTTTTAACTCAAGTCCTGAAAGACTGCGATCAAGAACAATACGTTTTGATTGCAAATCTACATATAACAATGTTGCTTGTTCACCATTTTTGGTTGCCGATAGCTGCAAACCAAATCGTTCTGCGGTACTTTGTGATAAATCAAACTCAACATTGAGTTCACAACTAATCGATTGAATATGGGTATTTTTCAGTTCATTATTAAGGATTATTTCACTTAATGATTGTGGTTGTTGACGCAGCGCTACCAGCTCTTTAATTGGGCGATTACGTACATTATTGTTTTTATCCAATATCAATTCACGAGGAAGCGTAAATGAACCCATCCATTTATCTTGTTTACTTGGCATACTCGATTCCCACATATCCATCCAAGCAAATACAATGCGTCGTCCATCAGCGGCGAGAAACGATTGTGGTGCATAAAAATCATGACCAAAATCCATTTCTTGAAATGGTTTGATTATTGAAAACTTTTTACCTGGCTGCCAATCACCAACAATATAACCAGATTGAAAACGATTTCGATATTGATAGCCTTTAGCTTTCATGCCTTGTGGTGAAAACATCAAAACCCATTTATTACCAAGCTTAAAAAAATCAGGACATTCAAGCATGTATACATTAGGATCGATATTGCTTACAACAACATGGTCGAATGTCCAACTTTTTAGATCTTTTGAATGATAAAGTAAGATTTGTCCAACATCATTTGTATCACGTTGCCCAACAACCATCCACCATGTATCATCCTGTAGCCAAACTTTCGGATCTCGAAAATGCATAATACCGTTTTCTGGTACAAGTATGGTGCCATATTTTTTAAAATGGATCCCATCTTTACTGGTTGCTAAGCATTGTGATTGAGAAATTTTTTCATCATTTCCTTGACCTGCTAACCAAATATGACCGGTATAGATTAAGTATAACTCGCCATTATTGTCCACGGCCGAACCAGAAAAACAGCCACTTTTATCACATTCATCACCCGGTGCGATAGCAATAGGTAACCTTCGCCATGTCACTAGGTCATCGCTAACAGCATGACCCCAATGCATGGGTCCCCAATTTTCATCATAAGGATGATGCTGGTAAAAAGCATGATATTGACCTTTAAAATAGATCAAACCGTTAGGATCATTCATCCAGCCAGATTGTGGCGCTAGATGGAAATGTGGATAATATTGTTTATTCATCACTTTTTCTAGTTCTTTCACAGCTAAATTAGCTTCATCAATGGCAGTAGACATAAAAAACCCCTCCCTTTTTTATCCAGTATGACATATCATGATTAAGCATACTACTCTAAATTAATTGTTAACGTTAACTATTGTTAAGAAAATAGATAAAATTTGTGATGAACGTCACACATTTTTAACGTTAACAATGAATTTTTTGGCAAATCATTTAGTCTATGTCTAACTTTAAAAAAAAGATTTTTATTAATTCTCATAATAAACTGTACATCAACTATTTTGTAAAAAAGATAAAAGATGGCTAATTTCACGGAATTTGGCAATAACTTATATTTATACTAAGCTAAATTACCGTAGCAACTAACTATAATCGAGTAAAAAAATGAATAATACTAAAGTTTGGTCTCTTGGGGATGCTGTTATCGATTTGTTGCCATTTGGTGATATGAATTATCAAGCTTGTGCTGGCGGTGCGCCTGCTAATGTTGCAATTGGTGTATCAAAATTAGGTCTACCTTCCGCTTTTATTGGTCGTGTGGGTAACGATCCATTTGGTCACTTTATGGAAAAGACATTTAGTGAATATAATGTTGATTGTCAGAGTCTTGAAAAAGATGATCATCATAGAACCAGTACAGTGGTGGTAGATTTAGGGCATAATGGTGAGCGAAGTTTTACCTTTTTAGTTTCACCCTCTGCTGACCAATTTTTATCAGAACAGGCAATTCCTAGTTTCAATCAAGACATATTACATTTTTGCTCTTTAGCATTAGTTGGTCATACCTGTCGAAAAACATTAAAAACAGCTATTGAAAATCTCACTGCTAAAAATGGTTTAATCAGTTTTGATATTAATCTTCGTGAACAAATGTGGGAAAATAAAGATGAAATGCGCACAACCATTACTCAATTTTGCCATGATGCCGATATCCTCAAATTATCAGACGAAGAACTTTTTTGGCTAACTGAAAGCGATGATTGGCATATTGCCTTGAATAAATTGCAACAACACTATAATGCACCACTAAAACTGGTCACTAAAGGCAAAGATGGTAGCATCGTGTTATGGCAAGGCAAAATATTCTCTTTTGATTCATACCATGTTAATAGCGTTGATACAACAGGTGCGGGGGATGCTTTTGTTGCGGGTTTACTTAGTAGTATCGCTTCATCAGGAATGCCTGAAGATAAATTAATGTTAGAAAGTATGATGACCATTGCCAGTGCCTGTGGTGCCTTAGCCACTACCAAAAAAGGGGCATTAACAGCACTACCTGATAGCGCATTTTTGCAATCATTTATAAGCGATAACCCTGCTTTATGTGCTAAACAAATGGCATAACAAAATGACAGAAAAGGAAAAAATGTTAGCAGGTTTATTGTACGATCCTTGTATCAATTTACTTGCTAAGGAACGGCTTTATGCACAAGATATCTGTTTTCAACTTAATCAATTATCGCCATTAGCCGAAAACCAACGGCAACGTCTTTTTGAAAAACTATTAGGAAAAACAGGGCAACAATTTACTATCATGCCAGGGTTTCAATGTGATTATGGCTATAATATCGAAATTGGCGAAAATTTTTTCGCTAACTTTAACTGTATCATGTTAGATGCAGCCAAAATTTCATTTGGTGATAATGTGCTGGTAGCACCCAATTGTGGTTTTTATACCTCAGGGCATCCAATTGACAGCCAAACTCGAAATAGTGGCTTAGAATTTGCTAAGCCAATTACGATTGGCAATAATGTTTGGATTGGTGGCAATGTAATTGTATTACCTAATGTAACAATCGGTGATAACAGTGTTATTGCAGCAGGAAGCATTGTTGATCGTGACATACCAAGTAATGTGGTTGCAATGGGCAGCCCTTGCCGTGTACATAAAACATTAAAAGAGTATTAACAGCACTACTTGATAGCGCATTTTTGCAACCATTTATAAGCGATAATCCCACTTTATACGCCAAACAAATAGCGTAACAAAATGACAGAAAAAGAAAAATATTAGCAGGCTTGCTGTACGATCCTTGTATCAACTTACTCGCTAATGAACGGCTTTATGCGCAAGATATCTGTTTTGAGTTAAATCAACTTTTGCATAACAAAAGGCATTAATGATCCTCTTATATTGTCAACTATATTTAATCAAAAAAGTTGACAATATAAGATTATGTATTATGATGCATACAGATTTATGTTGATTCTTAATAGGATTTTCTATGTCATTAAATGCCATTCGTCATGACTGGGTATTGTCTGAAGTAATGGATATTTTTCAATTACCTTTCAATGATCTTATTTTCAAAGCACAAACCATACATCGACAATATTTTGATGCAAATAAAGTACAGGTTTCTACTCTGTTATCAATAAAAACAGGTGCTTGTCCTGAAGATTGTAAATATTGTCCTCAGTCTATCCATCATGATACTGGCTTAGAAAAAGAAAAATTACTTGAAGTACAAAGAGTAGTTGAAGAAGCGAAAGCCGCCAAAGCTGTAGGCGCTACACGCTTTTGTATGGGCGCTGCTTGGAAACATCCGACAAACCGAGATATGCCTTATCTCTTAGAGATGGTAAAAGGCGTTAAAGCTCTGGGTATGGAAACATGCATGACTCTGGGACTATTATCCCAGCTACAAGCTTACGCATTAGCCGATGCAGGTTTAGATTTTTACAATCATAATTTAGATACTTCGCCTGAGTTTTACCAGCAAATAATTACCACTCGTACCTACAGTGAGCGTTTACAAACATTGGCTTATGTAAGACAGGCCGGTATTAAAATTTGCTCGGGTGGTATTTTGGGTATGGGTGAGACATTAAAAGATCGAGCCAATTTATTGATTCAACTTGCTAATTTAGACCAACACCCCGAAAGTGTTCCTATTAATAATTTAGTTAAAGTTAAAGGAACACCGTTAGCAAATGAAAAAGATATTGAACCATTTGATTTTATTAGAATGCTTGCGGTCGCTCGTATTATGATGCCTAAATCTTATATACGCTTATCAGCAGGAAGAGAACAAATGAATGAGCAAATGCAAGCATTGGCTTTTTTAGCCGGTGCTAATTCAATATTCTATGGTGATAAGTTATTAACTACATCCAATCCTCAAGTCGATAAAGATAATGCTTTATTTTTAAAATTAGGTATTAGTCCAGAACAGAGCCAAGATTATAGTGATGAGGTACATAAAGCTGCTATTGTGCAAGCACTTACTGAGCAAGCACAAAATAATCTATCTAGCGATAATTTCTAAGATTGAAACATAAGAGCCTTAATCTTAACTTTTGGGTCGTATTACTATAATTTTAAGCAGGTTTCTCTTGCCCATAGATCAATAGCAAATACGTCTTCAATCGTTGTTGGCTCTGGAAAAGTAAGCTTTTCTAAAACCTTTGATACCTGCTTAGCAATGTCCATAAAACCAATTTTATTTTCTAAAAACGCAGCTACAGCAATTTCATTAGCAGCATTCAATGCTGTTGTTGCGGCTTGACCTTGATTAGAAGCATCAATGGCTAATTTTAAGCATGGATAACGATCAAAATCAGGCTGATTAAAAGTAAGTGATGCTATTTTAGTAAAATCTAACGCTGGAACAGTCGAATTAATACGTTTAGGATAAGACATCGAATAAGCAATCGGCGTACACATATCAGGTACACCTAATTCAGCAATCACACTACCATCTTGATAACGAACCATTGAATGAATAATCGATTGAGGATGAACAATAATCTCCATTTCTTCTGGACTTGCATTAAATAACCAGCGTGCTTCAATGTATTCAAGTCCTTTATTCATCATGGTTGCAGAATCAACCGAAATTTTTTTACCCATTGACCAGTTCGGATGTGCAACCGCTTGTTCTGGCGTGACAAGTGCCAACTTATCAATAGGAAAATCTCGAAATGGACCACCCGAACCGGTTAATACAATTTTAGTAATACCATGATCGGCTAACTTGGCAAAACCTAGATCTTGTTGAACTGATGCTGGTAAACTTTGAAAAATAGCATTATGCTCACTATCAACAGGTAATAACTGGGCGCCATAACGTTTAACAGCCTGCATAAATAAATGACCGCAAGTGACTAACGATTCTTTATTGGCTAGTAAAATACACTTACCTTTTTTTATAGCAGCAAGCGTCGGTTTTAACCCCGCAGCACCAACAATTGCAGCCATAACCTGATCAACTTCGGGTAATTGAGCTAAATCACAAATCGCTTCATCACCAGAAAAAACATCAATATCTAAATTTAAGTTAATTAGATTGGCTTTAAGTTCACTTGCAGCATGTTGATCAGCCATAGCCACATATTTTGGTTTAAATTCTTGGCATTGCTGTGTCATTTTGACAACATTTTTACCACCGACTAGCGCATAAGCCTTATATAAAGTCGGATTTTGCCGAATAACGGCTAAGGTACTGCAACCAATTGATCCCGTTGAACCTAAAATTGTGATATTTTTCATAATTAATACATTAACCCAATGTTATTTTCTTTAAAATAAGAGATATATTGCGATTTTGGCGCTCTATCAGTGATAACTAAATTAAATAAATTAAGATCGCCAATTAAAGCGGGCTTAACTTGATTAAATTTAGTATGGTCGGCGATCAAAATATTCGTAGAAGATTTTTGTATTGCTTTGTGCTTCATGCTAAGTTCATCAAAATTATAACAAGTGACACCTTGTGTAAAATCAATGCCAGCAGCTGAAATAAAGGCTTTATTAGGGCAGATAGTATCTAATTGGTTATGCTGATTGATACTGGTAAATATGGCATTATTAATATGATAATTGCCCCCACATAAAATAATTTTGCAATTGGGTTTATGTTGTAATGCTAAAAAAGCATTGAAAGAATAGCAAATGGCGGTAAACGATATTTGATCATCAATTGCATCAATGATAAATGGCATAGTTGTGCCACAATCGAAAAAGATTGTATCATTTTCGCTTACTAATTGGCTCACCAGTTTTGCAATATGAAGCTTTTCTTTCACCTGTTTATCTTGCTGATCGGATACAAAATATGTGGCGATAGAATGGCGAGCTTGATTAACAATATAACCACCAAGAACCGTCAATGAGGTTGATAAATGATTAAGATCACGACGAATTGTCATTTCAGATACAGCGAGTAATTGTGCAGCATCTTTTAAGTGAATTTTATCCATCGTTTTTAAGAGTTCAATAAGTGCATTTACTCTTTTTTGTGGTTGTGATTGCATTGCTATTCCATAAACAGCAATAAGCTACCTGATAAAGGTAGCTTAAAGGTAAATTAATAGTTACCTGACGATGTTCCGTTACCTGATACGATAGCGATGCCTGCGCTTGCACCTAATCGTGTTGCGCCAGCTTCAACCATTTTTTCAGCTGTTGCACGATCGCGAATACCGCCAGAAGCTTTAACGCCCATTTTATCACCGACGGTTTCACGCATCAATTTAACATCTTCAACCGTTGCACCCGACACACTAAAACCTGTTGAAGTTTTAACAAAAGCAACACCGATCTCTTTACAGATATTGCAAACTTTTACAATTTCGTCTTTGCTTAATAAGCAGGTTTCTAAAATCACTTTCAATGGTACATCACCACATGCGTTAAACACAGCTTCAATATCATTTTTAACGGCTTGCCAATCGTTGCTTTTTAACCAACCAACATTGATAACCATATCAATTTCTTGTGCACCCGCTTTAACTGCCATTTCAGTTTCAAACGCTTTAGCTGAAGTTAACATTGCGCCAAGTGGAAAACCAACCACTGAACAAACTTTTACATCACTGCCTTTTAATAAGCTTGCAACTAAAGGTACATAGCCTGAATTAACGCAAACAGAATAAAAATGATATTCTTTCGCTTCATCACAGAGTTTACGAATTTGATCTTCTGTCGCATTCATCGCCAGTAAAGTATGATCAATATACTTTGCATAACTCATAATGGGATCCTTAAATTATGTTAATAATGATGTCTAATATAAATATTGTTGTATGTAAATGAATAACAATGTTATAAAAATAACAAACATGGGCAAATATTGTTATTTTAGTAACATTATATACTTAAATTATGATAATTTAAAATCAAGATAATGGTTAAAGATGATCAATTTAGTTGAAAAATACCAAAAAAAACGCCCAGTTAAAAACTGAGCGTCTTAGCAATAAAATTATAATTTGAGATTAAAATTCCATTAGTTCTTTTTCTTTATCAGCAAGTACTGAATCTAATTTCTTAATTGCCGCATCGGTTGCTTTTTGAATTAAATCTTGTGATTTGCGTTCATCATCTTCAGAAATTTCTTTGTCTTTTAACAATGCTTTAATTTGATCATTGGCATCACGACGAATATTACGAATTGATACACGACCTTGTTCAGCTTCATTACGCACAATTTTCGTTAAATCACGACGGCGTTCTTCAGTCAATGGTGGCAATGGTACACGAATTACCGTACCTGCTGATGCTGGATTAAGTCCTAAGTCTGAAGTTAAAATTGCTTTCTCAATTAGAGGCGTTAATGATTTATCAAAAACAGTAATTGCTAACGTTCTGGCATCTTCCGCAACCACATTAGCTAACTGACGAAGTGGTGTTGGGCTACCATAATATTCAACCATAATGCCATCTAATAAACTTGGCGATGCACGGCCTGTTCTAACTTTAGAAATATGAGTTTGAAACGCATCAATACTTTTTTCCATGCGCGTTTGCGCTTCTTTTAAAATCTCATTTAACATAATAAAAACCTTATATTGAAATAAAAAAGACTAACAGCTCACTGTTGCCTGATTATTAATTAATGTTCCTTCTTGTTCACCTAAAATGACTCGACGTAATGCACCTGGTTTGTTCATATTAAATACACAAATAGGTAAATTGTGATCGCGTGCTAAAGTAAAGGCAGCTAAGTCCATTACTTTTAATTCGTCATCTAATACTTTTTCATAATTTAACGTTTTATACAATGTTGCTGTTGGATCTTTAACAGGATCGGCTGAGTAAACACCGTCAACTTTAGTCGCTTTTAAAACTACGTCAGCTTCAATTTCAATACCACGTAAACATGCAGCAGAATCAGTTGTAAAAAATGGATTACCAGTACCTGCAGAAAGAATAACCACTTTACCATGACGAAGCAAGCTAATCGCTTCAGTCCAACGATAATCATCACATACACCATTTAAAGGAATGGCTGACATTAAACGCGCATTAACTTCAATTCTGTGCAACGCATCACGCATAGCAAGACCATTCATTACCGTTGCCAACATCCCCATATGATCACCAACAACACGGTTCATTCCCGCTTTAGCAAGACCCGCACCTCGGAATAGATTTCCCCCTCCGATAACGACCGCAACTTGAACATTCATTTCAATCAGTTCTTTAATTTCTCGTGCCATACGATCAAGAACGGTTGGATCGATACCAAAACCTTCGTCGCCTTGTAGTGCTTCACCACTGAGTTTAAGTAAAATTCGTTTGTAGAAAGGGGTTGCCATATGAAGTCTCACTATTCGTTATTTCGATACTTAATTACCTGACAAGCTATACTTGTTAACAGTAATTTTAAAATATTTTGTAGATAAACAAAACCGCCTTAACGGCGGTTTTTATGAAACAATTAAGATTGTTTCGACATCGCAGCAACTTCGGCTGCAAAATCAACTTCGACTTTCTCGATGCCTTCACCCACTTCAAAGCGGATAAATTTAGCAACTGTCGCTTTTTTCTCTGCTAATAAATCACCAACTGTTTTGCTTGGATCCATAACGAATGGTTGACCAGTAAGTGAAACTTCACCAGTGAATTTACGCATACGGCCTTCAACCATTTTTTCAGCGATTTCACGTGGTTTACCAGATTGCATAGCGATATCAATTTGGATATTACGTTCATGTTCAACCACATCAGCAGGAACATCGCTTGGGCTAACATATTCTGGTTTGCTTGCAGCAATGTGCATAGCAATATGTTTAACTAATTCTTCATCACTGCCACTGCTTGCAGCAACTAAAACACCAATACGGGCACCATGTTGATAACTACCAACAACGTCACCAGCAATTTCTTGAACACGACGAATACCGATGTTTTCACCGATTTTAGCAACTAAAGCTGTACGTTCTTCTTCAAATTTTGCTTGTAATGCAGCAAGATCAGTTAAGCCATCATTTAATGCTGCTGTAGCAACTTTTTCACTAAATTCTAAGAAACCAGCGTCTTTAGCAACAAAGTCTGTTTCACAGTTGATTTCTAAGATTACACCTGATTTTTTATCAGCAGCAATTTTAGAAATAATTACACCTTCAGCCGCAACACGACCTGCTTTTTTAGCCGCTTTTGCTTGACCTGATTTACGCATGTTGTCGATAGCAAGATCGATATCGCCATTCGCTTCAACTAATGCTTTTTTACATTCCATCATACCTGCGCCAGTTCTTTCGCGCAGTTCTTTTACCATAGAAGCGGTAATTTCAGCCATTTTTAAATCCTCTAGTTAACCATTGTGATGATTGTCATTAGAATGGGTCGATATTTATTATCGACCCTGAAAATATTTGAGTTTATTACTCAGCTGCTGGAGCTTCTTCAACGAAGCTTTCTTCAGATACTGGAGATTGGTTTTGCTCACGACCAGAACGTACTGCTTCAGCTACTGCATTTGCATATAATTGAATTGCACGAATCGCATCATCATTACCAGGAACGATGTAATCAACACCATCAGGATCTGAGTTAGTATCAACAACAGCAATGACTGGAATACCTAAATTGTTAGCTTCTTTGATAGCGATATGTTCGTGGTCTGCACCAATAACAAAAATCACATCGGGTAAGCCACCCATATTTTTAATTCCACCCAAGCTATTTTCTAATTTAGCCATTTCACGAGCACGCATTAATGCTTCTTTTTTGGTTAATTTGTCAAATGTACCATCACTAGCTTGTGTTTCTAAATCTTTTAGACGTTTGATTGATTGACGTACTGTTTTCCAGTTAGTCAACATACCACCTAACCAACGGTGATTTACATAGTATTGCCCACAGCTTTCAGCCGCTTGTTTGATCGCTTCGCTAGCTGCACGCTTTGTACCAACAAATAAAATTTTACCTTTACGAGCGGCAATCTTGTTTAATTCAGCTAATGCTTCGTTGAATAAAGGAACTGTTTTTTCAAGATTGATGATGTGAACTTTGTTACGAGCACCAAAAATAAATGGTTTCATTTTTGGGTTCCAATAACGAGTTTGGTGTCCAAAGTGTACACCCGCTTGTAACATATCGCGCATTGATACTGTAGTCATGATTTCCTCATTTTGACGTTGGGGTTATGCCTCCACATATCCGCTTTATCCGACCTGTTTGTACTTAGCAAAAGGCACCCCGGCAAAGAGTAATGATATGTGTGTGTTATAACGTTAATTAATAATTAAATTTAATGCTACTTATTCGCATTAACTTTTCAAAAATATAATACAAAAAGTAGCGCGCGTTTTATACCACATTTAGGTAAATATTACTAGCTTTATTTAAAGCTAATGTTGATTAGATTACATTCTGGCTATCCACTTTCTATTATTGTCATTAATTTACCTTTTGAAAGGTTTGAAAATTAATTGTACAAAAAAGAATTTGGAAAGTTTTGTAAAAATTATTCAGGAGTCTATACCGTTTCAACTTTTATTTATGTTTTAATTGAATATTAAAGAAAGTAAAGTGTTTATCTGCCATCAACTAACTTTAAAATAACATTTAAAAATATCAATAAGTTACCTATAAAAAGATACCTGATTGCTAACCTAATAAATGAGTTTTAGTAAAATAATCATTCGAATATTAACAAGATATTTATCGTTCTTTCATTATAAGCTCAAAGACAACTAAACAGCTTGGTTATGGCTATCTATACCAGTTAAGCTTATCTGTTGGTTATTACCTAGTGAGAAGATAATGGCAGGTAATTTATGTAACAGAAATCCAGTTGAATTTCGCTAGATAGGTTGAATTAAAGTAAGTAAGAAAAAGCAAGTATATATGAAAATAGGCGATTAAAAATTAATAAAAATACAAATTAGCATCATAAAAAAGGGCTTTGATAAGCCCTTTTTTAAATAACAATCAGAATTAACTAAATAGCTTATTGAACTGAAGAGCGATCCAATCACAGATTGTGCCAAAAAAGCCGCTTTCTTGTACATCTTGTAAAGCAACTAGTGGTTGTTCATTAATTACCTTGTCATCTAATATAAATTGCATTTTACCAACACGAGTACCTTTAGTGATTGGCGCATAAATATAATTATCAATGGTATATTGTACTTGTACATCGGCAGCGCGTCCTTTTGGTACAGAAACGTAAGCACCATCAATTGATCCTAATGAAATTTTATTTTGATCACCATACCAAATGGTTTGATTCACTAATGAACTATCTGCTTTAACAGGATTGGCCGTTTCGAAAAAACGGAATCCCCAAACTAATAATTTTTTACTTTCTTCTTCACGACCTTTAAAAGTGCGACCGCCTAATACTGCTGAGATTAAACGAGTATTTCCATCTACAGCAGAAGCCACTAAATTATAACCGGCTGCATTAGTATGCCCAGTTTTAATTCCATCAACATTTAATGTCGTATCCCAAAGTAAACCGTTACGATTTAATTGCGGTTTAGAGAGATTATAAGTAAATTCTTTTTCTTTATAGATGGCGTATTCATTGGGTAGATCACGAATTAACGCTCGCCCTAAAAATGCCATATCTTTGGCTGTTGTATATTGTCCTGGCGCATCAAGCCCATGTACAGTTTCAAAATGGGTATGCTCTAATCCAATTTTTTTAGCATATTCATTCATTAAATTAACAAAAGCACCTTGACTACCAGCAACATGTTCAGCCATGGCAATACAGGCATCATTACCAGATTGAATGATAATACCTTTATTTAGATTAGCGACTGAAACGGTTTTACCCACTTCTAAAAACATTAACGATGACCCTTTTAGTACAGGGTTACCCGTTGCCCAAGCATCTTTGCTTACAACAACCATATCATCATTTTTTATACGACCAGATTGCAATGCTTGACCGATAACGTAACTGGTCATCATTTTAGTTAAACTGGCTGGATCGCGTTGTTGTTCCGCATTATATTGCGCTAAAATTTCACCCGATTTGGCATCAATTAAAATATATGCCTCTGCATTTAACTGTGGAATAGCAGGAATAGGAAAAGCCATTTCAGCTGACGCAGTTGAACAAATCGCGAGTGCTAAAAACGCGAAAGATAATTTAAATTTCTTTTTCATTTATTTGAATTCCGTTAAATGTTTTTAGATAACATGTATCGATGCGTATGAATAGACATCATAATGCCAAAACTTGCCATTAAAACGACTAAAGAAGAGCCACCATAACTTATTAGCGGTAATGGTACACCAACTACTGGTAAGATGCCACTGACCATACCAATATTAATAAACACATACACAAAAAAGACTAAAATTAGCCCACCCGATAAGATTCTGCCAAAGGTTGTTTGAGCTTGTGAAGCAATAATCAATCCACGAATAATTAAACATAAAAATAGAATAAGTAGAACGATTGTGCCAACAAAACCAAATTCTTCTGCAATAACCGAAAAAATAAAATCGGTATGTCTTTCAGGTAAAAATTCTAATTGCGATTGAGTGCCACAAAGCCAACCTTTACCCCAGATCCCTCCCGACCCAATTGCTATTTTCGACTGGATGATATGATAACCAGCACCACTAGGATCGAGTTCAGGATTAAATAACATTAAAACTCGAAGTCGCTGATAGTCATGCATTAAGAAGAACCACATAATCGGTAAAAAAGCAGCAATTAAAACAACAGCAACCAGAATAAAACGCCAATCGATCCCAGCTAAAAAAATAATAAAAATACCAGACATGACAATTAAAATAGCCGTACCTAAGTCAGGTTGCATCGCTACAAGTAAGGTAGGCACACCAATGATGGCCAATGTCTGTAAAGTTGTTTTTAGTGGTGGTGGACAACCATCACGATGAATGAATTTTGCCACCATTAATGGCACGGCTATTTTGGCTATTTCTGAAGGTTGAAAGCGTAAAATCCCCAAATCTAACCAACGCTGTGCCCCTTTACTGGTATACCCAAAAATATCCACTAACAGTAATATGATAATACAAATTACATACAGTGTTGGCGCCCATGTTTCATATGTTCTAGGTGAAAACTGTGCAAAGACAATCATCACAATAAAACCTAATACAATTTGGATGACGCGTTTTTCAATCATATTGATATCTTGACCGGTTGCACTCCAAAGAATATAGAGGCTGTAGCCAAGTAATAAGGTAATAAATAGAAAAAATAGCGGATCAATATGTATCTTTTGCCAAAAAGATTTTTTGATATTACTCATAATTAATCTTCAGTTCCTGTATTTGGTGATGATTCATCTAACTCGGTTGAATTATTACCAAGAAGGTAAAAATCTAATATTTTTCGTGCCACGGCACCGCCGTTTGAGCTTCCACCTCCACCATTTTCTAACACAATAGCCAAAGCAATTTGGGGTTTATCATAAGGTGCATAAGCAACAAACAAGGCATGATCACGTAAATGCTCAGGAATCTTATGGGCATTGTAGACTTCATCTACTTTCAACCCATAAACTTGTGCGGTCCCCGATTTACCTGCGGCTTGATATTTGGCATCAGCATAAACTTTACGAGCCGTTCCTCGCGAACCAAACATAACACGATGCATACCTTCTTTAGCAAGTGCCCAATAACTTGAATTAACATCAGATAAACTATTATTTTCTACATATTTTTCAGGATTAATTATTGGTTGTTGCTCATTGGAATTTATAATGTCGCTCTTTTTATATAATAAAAAGTGCGGGGTATAGGTTTTACCATTGTTGATTAATATGGTTAATGCTTTTGCCATTTGTATTGGGGTTGCGGTCCAATAACCTTGACCAATACCAACAGGAATTGTATCCCCTTGTAGCCAAGATTTTTTATGGCGTTGTATTTTCCATTCACGGCTTGGCATAACAGCACGGCTCTCTTCATTGGTTGAAATATCAATTCCTGTTCTTTCACCAAAGCCAAATTTAGTCATCCATGCATTTAAGCGATCAATGCCCATATCATAAGCAACCTGATAAAAATAGGTATCAACGGATTCTTCAATTGCTCTTAATACATCAACTTTGCCATGTCCCCATTTTAACCAATCTCGATAACGTCGCTCGGTTCCTGGTAATTGCCACCATCCGGGATCGTTAACTACGCTTTTTGATGTAACAACACCTTCGCTTAAAGCAGCAATCGCAATATAAGGTTTGACCGTTGAAGCAGGTGGGTATGAACCAAGTAATGCTCGGTTATAAAGAGGCTTATTAGGATCGTTAAGTAAGGCTTTATATTTATCGCTCGATATCCCTCCTACAAATGGGTTAGAATCGTAAGTAGGGCTTGAAACCAAGGCTAAAATTTCACCATTATTAGGATCGATAGCGACGACCGCAGCTTTACGGCCCGCTAACAATTGTTCTATATAAAGTTGTAACTTAAGATTGATGGATAAATAGATATCCTCACCGGCTTGAGGTGGGTGTTGATTAAGTTGATTGACAATTCGTCCTCGACTATTAACTTCTACTTTTTCATAACCTGGGATGCCATGTAATACATCTTCATAATATTTTTCAATTCCCATTTTACCGATATTAAATGTAGCGACATAATTACTACTTTTGTTTTCCTCTTCTAAACGTTGTTTATCTTGGCTGTTAATTTTGGAAATATAACCAATAATATGAGTTAATGATGCTCCATATGGATAATAACGATGTTGTATCCCAACAATGGAAACATAAGGAAAACGATGCTGATCAACAACAAAATGCGCTATCTGTTGTTGAGTTAAATTATCTTTTAATGGGACTGGACGATGCGCTTTATAATTTCGGCGTTCCTTTTGAAAGTTTTCAATATCTTCATCAGTTAAATCAACAATAGCTTTTAACTGATTAAACTGTTCATTCAGGTTTTTGACTTTATCAGGAATAATATTAAGTTGATAAGTGATATTGTTAATGGCTAATGGTGTACCATTACGGTCATAAATCATACCACGACTAGGTGGAATAGGAATAATTTCAATACGATTATTATTAGATTTAGTACTGTAATAACTAAAATTAGCAATCTGAAGATCCGCTAAGTTAACAAGTAAAACTAATAATAATAAAATAATTACAATAAAAGCAAACAGTGCTCGTCGCAAAAACAAATTGGTTTCTGCCGAGTGATCACGAATATTGCCTTTCTTTTTGTTACTTGAGATAGGGATAGTAATACTCCTTTAAACACTTTTAGTAGCCTGCTGCTGTTCTTCTTCCCATTTTTGATAAGCATTAACGATTCTGGCAACGACTGGATGACGAACCACATCATCACTATTAAAAAAGTTGAAACTTATTTCATCAACTTTACTTAATACTTCTATAGCATGACGCAAGCCAGATTTTTGATTGCGAGGAAGATCTATTTGGGTTACATCACCCGTTATTACCGCTTTGGAATTAAAACCAATACGGGTTAAAAACATCTTCATTTGCTCAATAGTCGTATTTTGGCTTTCATCAAGAATAATAAAAGCATCGTTAAGTGTGCGTCCACGCATATAAGCAAGTGGTGCAATTTCAATAACGCTTTTCTCAATGAGTTTTTCAACTTTTTCAAAACCGAGCATTTCAAATAAGGCATCATAAAGAGGTCGTAAGTAAGGATCTACTTTTTGACTTAGATCGCCAGGTAAAAAGCCAAGTTTTTCACCTGCTTCAACGGCAGGGCGAGTTAATACAATTCGGCGAACTTGTTGTTTTTCTAACGCATCAACAGCTGCAGCTACAGCTAAATAAGTTTTACCTGTTCCCGCTGGACCAATACCAAAAGTGATATCGTAATCCAATATATGCGCAATATATTGGGCTTGATTAGGGGTTCGCGGTTTTATAACACCACGCTTAGTTTTTATCATAACCAATTTACCTGCTTGGTTATGAATGTATACTTGTTGTGGATGTTCACTTATTTTTTCCAGTGCGCCTGACTCTTTTATGGCTAAATGAACTTGCTCAGATTCAATTTCTACAATTTTATTTCTGCTTTTAGTATGCTTATAAAGAGACTGTAAAATATCCTCTGCAGCTTTAACACAGATAGCATTACCGGTTATGGCAAATAGATTGCCTCGATGATTAATTTCAATACCTAATCGACTTTCAAGTTGTTTAATATTGTCATCATGAGGACCACAAAGGCTATTAAGTCTATTATTATCGGCTGGTTCTAGCATGATTTCATATGTCGTAATATTCAATGATAAGTCCTCTAATTATTCAGGTTAATGACTAAATACACTGTTCACATAAAGAACATTTTTCAATGCCTTTAAGAAAATCCATATGGCAATGATGACAAGTCACTATATCATCACCAACGATATTATTCACAGCACTAGTTGCTTGATTATTATCTAGCCCTTGGCTTTTCAATTTATTTATAACCATCGTGATAGGTGTACCGCTTTTTAACTCTTGCTCGACATAAGATGCCACTTGCTGTTCAAATGTAGGTGGTATATAAGTTAAAACACTATCATTAAAATCAGAATTACAGTCTTGACATTTAATATATCGACCTAAAGTTTTAAAACTAAAAATAGGAATAAAAAAAAGCGTAAAATATTTAGCTATCTTTATTTGCGTATACCGATGTTGTTTTTGATCGCTGGCAATATTTTGCTGAGCACAACATTTTGGGCAATTAAATTGTCCTGTTTTTTCATTAACTTCACGTCCTTTTGTACCAAATATAATAAACATTTTACATTCCTTATTTATAAAATCGTTTTTAATTATTAATTAAATTACACTACTATTTGTATAATTATGGATGATAAATTCCCACCCCTAAATCATTTTCTTTACGAGTGCGAGATATCACAGACATTGGTGATTGACTCACGCGTAAATCCATTTCATCTTCGGTTCGAACCACTTTACCTCGTAATGAATTTGGATAAACATCGGTAATTTCAACATCAACAAATTTTCCAATCATATCGGGATAACCTTCAAAATTAACAATACGATTGTTTTCCGTTCTGCCGGTTAATTCCATCAAATCTTTTTTAGATGGACCCTCAACTAAAATACGTTGCACTGTATTTAACATACGACGGCTAAATTGCATTGCTTGTTGATTAATACGTTCTTGAAGAATATACAGACGCTGTTTTTTCTCTTCTTCTGATACGTTATCTTCCATTTCTGCAGCAGGTGTGCCTGGACGAGCAGAATAAACAAAACTATAACTTAAATCGAAATTCACATCAGCAATGAGTTTCATAGTTTGCTCAAAATCTTCTTGCGTTTCACCAGGAAAACCGACAATAAAATCCGAACTTATTTGAATATCAGGACGTACTTTACGTAATTTGCGAATAATGGATTTATATTCAATTGCCGTATGAGTTCGTTTCATTAAATTTAATACTCGATCAGAACCACTTTGTACTGGTAGATGTAAAAAATTAACCAGTTCAGGCGTATCACGGTATACATCAATAATGTCATCAGTAAATTCAATTGGATGGCTGGTGGTAAAACGAATACGATCGATACCATCAATGGCAGCGACTAAACGTAATAACTCAGCGAATGAACAAATATCACCATCAAAAGTTGGTCCACGATAAGCATTAACATTTTGACCCAATAAATTTACTTCACGCACACCTTGTTCAGCCAGTTGTGCTATTTCATAAATAACATCATCACAAGGTCGGCTTACTTCTTCACCACGGGTATAAGGTACCACGCAATAAGTACAATATTTGTTACATCCTTCCATAATGGAGACAAATGCTGTTGGACCTTCACTGCGAGGTTCAGGCAAACGGTCAAATTTTTCAATTTCTGGAAAACTAACATCAACAACATGCTGACCTTTACCGCTACGAATTTGCTCTATCATTTCAGGTAAACGGTGAAACGTTTGTGGTCCAAAAATAATATCAACAAAAGGGGCACGTTTACGAATATGAGCACCCTCTTGAGAAGCCACGCAACCACCAACTCCAATAATAATATTAGGATTATGCTGTTTAAGATTTTTCCAACGTCCTAATTGGTGAAACACTTTTTCTTGGGCTTTTTCTCGAATAGAACAGGTATTAAGTAGTAAAATATCTGCTTCTTCGGCATTTTCAGTTAATGTTAAACCATGGGTGGATTCAAGGAGATCAGCCATTTTGGTTGAGTCATACTCATTCATTTGGCATCCCCATGTTTTTATATGTAATTTTTTGCTCATCAATAACTCAGCTATAATTAATTGTTAAAATGAAAACGGGTTTAAATCCGCGATTTTAGCGCCTTATATTGTAATCCTTTGTGATTGTAGGGTCTATAATAAAATAAAAAACGGTAAAATAAGGTAATACTTTATATTTTTTAATAAAATTTACGGCTATATTGCAGATTATAAATTAACCCCAGTCAAAATTTTCATAATTTCGACACAAACGCTAAAATTTGGTTAACTCTCTATTTCTGATTAATTCGTTATATAGAAAAGAGATAACTAAAACAATGTTTAATTTAAAGTAATAAGAGCAAATCACATAAAAATTAACTTCATGTTGAATTTAAAGCAGTTTTTTTGCATTATTATATTTATTAAAATGGATCTATTAATAAAAAAATAATAATAAATTAATAAGATAAATAAAAATTAATCATTTATTAAGAAAACAATTCATCTAAAATAGCAAATATAGATAAATCTTCTATCAAAAAAGCAGGCGAAGATGATAATGATTCTTTTTAAAAAATAAATATTTTATGTTATTATTCGCGGTCAATTGTTTAAGTAAATAGTTTAGATATGCCCAAAACACACAGTCCAACAAAGCGCCTATTAATTAAAGGTATCATTGCGACATGTTTATTATCTGTCACTCGTGTTGGCTTTGCTGCTACATTAGCGAAAGTAGTTGCAGTACGTGTTTGGCCCTCATCTACCTATACAAGAATGACAATAGAGACCAATACACGTCTAAAATATAAATATTCTTTATTAAACAAACCAAAAAGACTGGCTATTGATATCAATGATATTAATTTAGATACGACTCTAAAAAAAATATCATCAAAAGTGTTAAGTCACGATCCTTATATTAAATCGATAAACGTTACTCAGCTAAATAGCAAAACCGTAAGAATAATGGTTGATTTAAAACAGGATGTTAAACCAAATACTTTTACACTTCCACCAATTGAAAAATATAAGAATCGTTTAGTCATCGATCTTTATCCTTCTAAAGTAGCTTCAGCTGAAGATGATGATCCTTTACTTGCTCTATTAGAAGAGTATAAAGATGGCGATCTTAGTAAAAAACAGTCTGAAATCAAAGTTGATCACAATAAAAAGAAACCACCACAGAAGAAAAACACACAAAATAAAACGGCACCAGTAGTAGTGGTGCTTGATCCTGGTCATGGTGGTGAAGATCCTGGGGCTATTGGTTTAAAAAAAACGCGCGAAAAAGATATTGTGTTGCAAATAGCTCGGCGTACTTACAATTTACTTAAGAAAGAGCCTAATATAAAAGTCTATATGACTCGTAATGAAGATGTATTTATACCTTTAAATGTGCGAGTGGCGAAAGCTCGTTCTTTACAAGCAGATATTTTTATTTCCATTCATGCTGATGCCTTTATTGATCGATCCGTAAAAGGATCAACTGTTTTTGCCCTATCAACTAAAGGAGCAAGCAGTTCAGCTGCTAGTTATCTGGCACAAACTCAAAATGAAGCTGATCAAATAGGTGGAGTAAGTCGCAGTGGCGATAAATATTTAGATAACACTATTTTAGATTTAGTACAAAAAACCACGCTTACCAATGGGGTAATTTTAGGTAGTTCAATTTTGAATCGCATGAAAAATGTCAATAAATTACATAAACCATCAATTGAAAAAGCCGGTTTTGCGGTATTAAAAGCGCCTGATATTCCATCTGTTTTAGTTGAAACTGGCTTCATTAGTAACGCCGATGAAGAAAAAAAATTAAATACAGCTGCATTCCAGATCGAAATATCTAATGCTATTGTTAATGGTATTAAAGATTACCTGAAAAAACGTAAAAAATAAGTTTGTTAAGAAGTTTCAGGTAAGCTATACGTTTGAGTATAAAACTATTGAATAATAACTAAACTTCTCTCCGCATCTAATTGTGGAACGGTAAGTTTAATATGTTGTTTAAGTGTAAAACCAACAGGAATAGCATCAATATCACTGCCTTTTAGGGCATAAAAAGCGCCTTGTTGATTAGGCAGATGTTTACACCAACTAAGCATATCTTGCAAAGAAGCAAAAGCGCGACTAATGACACCATCAAATTTTTTATCGGTATACTCTTCAATCCGGCTTTGCACTGGATTGATATTGGTAAGTTTTAATTCAAATTGCACCTGTTTTAAAAAACGAATACGTTTACCTAAACTATCAACCAGATCAAATTGCTTATCAGGATTAATAATGGCTAATGGGACGCCTGGTAGCCCAGGCCCCGTACCCACATCGATAAAAGATTGACCCATTAAATAAGGCGACACAACTAAGCTATCCATAATATGTTTAATGAGCATCTCGTTTGGATCGCGCACCGCAGTTAAATTATAAGCCTTATTCCATTTATTAAGCATTTCAACATAGTGAACCAGCTGATCAATTTGCAGATCAGAGATCGAAAGATCCGTTTGATCAATAAGATTAATGAGTTTCTTTTTTAACATAATTCTTCTTTTTTAAATAAACTAATAGCATTGAGATCGCTGCCGGCGTAATACCTG
Organism: Gilliamella sp. W8136; assembly: GCF_016101285.1. NCBI lineage: Bacteria > Pseudomonadati > Pseudomonadota > Gammaproteobacteria > Orbales > Orbaceae > Gilliamella > Gilliamella sp. W8136. The sequence continues at coordinate 30,468 of NZ_JACFQU010000015.1, read as the reverse complement.
ATATACGTGAAGCTTGTCCAATTGATACAGGTTTATGTTGCTTTAATTTGGCAACAACTTCGTTTGATAAACCTGAAATTTCTGCATAATCTATATGATCAGGAATAAGTGTCTCTTCATTACGTTTTTGACGTTCAATCTCTTCTATCTGTAATTTGATATAGCCGTCATATTTGACCTGAATTTCAACTTGTTCAGCAGCTTGCTCATCAGACAGTCCAGGCGCAAAAAGTGACAGTGATTTTAAGGTTTGATAGCTCATTTCAGGACGTTTAAGCAGCTCTTCACCATTGGCTTCTTTGGTTAGATTAGCACTTAATACCGCATTTACTTCATCGATTGTTTCAATATGCGGGTGTACCCATATATCACGTAAACGCGCTCTTTCTTGCTCAATAGCTTCAAATTTTTCGTTAAAACGTTGCCAACGATAATCATCAACCATACCTAATTTACGGCCAATTTCCGTTAAGCGAATATCTGCATTATCTTCACGAAGCATTAAACGATATTCAGCACGTGAAGTAAACATACGATAAGGTTCATTGGTACCAAGTGTACAAAGATCATCAACCAATACTCCTAAATAAGCTTGATCACGAGTTGGATACCATTGATCTTGATCATAAACAAAGCGTGCGGCATTTAATCCTGCCAACATACCTTGAGCTGCGGCTTCTTCATAACCTGTAGTACCGTTGATCTGTCCTGCTAAAAACAATCCTTTGATCACTTTACTTTCAAGCGTTGGTTTGAGATCTCGAGGATCAAAATAATCATATTCGATCGCATAACCCGGTCTGACAATATTCGCATTCTCTAATCCTTTCATACTTCGAACAAAAGCAAGTTGAGTATCAAACGGTAAACTTGTTGAGATCCCATTCGGATAGATCTCATTACTGTCTAATCCTTCTGGTTCTAAATAGATCTGATGCGAATTACGATCCGCAAAACGCATAATTTTATCTTCTATTGATGGGCAATATCGTGGCCCAACACCCTCAATAACGCCTGTATACATAGGGCTGCGATCCAAACTATTACGAATGATCTCGTGTGTCGTTTCATTGGTGCTGGTGATATAGCACGGGATCTGTCTAGGATGTTCACTTGCTTTACCTAAGAATGAAAATACCGGCACAGGATCATCACCATATTGTGTACCTAATTGTGAAAAATCAATTGTTCTGGCATCAATTCTTGGTGGAGTACCGGTTTTTAAACGCCCCATTCTAAATGGATATTGATGCAATGCTTTAGATAGACCGATAGCAGCAGGATCGCCTGTTCGTCCACCACTATAATTATCAAGTCCTATATGGATCTTACCGTCTAAAAAGGTACCTGTGGTTAATACTACTGCTTTTGCTTTAAAAGAAACACCCATTTGCGTGACAACACCTGTGATCTGATCGTTTTCAATGATCACATCTTCAACTGATTGTTGAAATAACATCAAATTTTCTTGGTTTTCAAGTGTCGTTCTAATTACCTTTCGATATAAAGATCGATCTGCTTGCGCGCGTGTTGCTCTTACCGCGGGTCCTTTACTGCTGTTTAATATTCGAAATTGGATCCCTGTCAGATCAATGGCATGTGCCATTAATCCTCCCATAGCATCAATTTCTTTTACCAAATGACCTTTACCTATACCACCGATGGCTGGATTACAAGACATTTGTCCTAATGTATTGATATTATGGGTTAAAAGTAGTGTTTTCCGCCCCATTCTTGCTGATGCCATAGCGGCTTCGGTTCCAGCATGTCCACCACCAACGATAATGACATCAAAAAGATCTGGATAAAACATAAAAAAGCCTCGTTTGTTATTTTATATATAGGTGATCAATTTTTTTGATCAAGTGATTTGGTTTTATTTAGCGTAAGGAATTTTACTCATCTTTTTCATTACGTCAAATGATCTATTTTGATCGCGATCTAAATTAAATAAGATCTTTTATATGATCTTTTTATTTTTATTACTATTAGTGTGGATCCTTTGTGTTGATAACTTTTATTTCTAATTATTTTATAAGATCTTATTGAAGAATAAACTCTGTTAATTGATCGGATCTTTTCCTGTTTAAGATTGTTGATAACTATATTACTTATCCACAACTAATTTATTTTTTTAGGTTGTTAATATGCTTATCACAGCTTATGATCCGGTTTTACCACAGAGTTATCCACAAAAAATAAGTTTGTTTGCTTAATTTTTAGCTTTTTATTGGGTTATTTTTACACTTGTTAATATGATCTATTTTTATAATATTGATTCCGAGATCAAATTAATAAGAGGATCTTTGAAAATATTTTTAATTTTTTTACTTAGCAGAACTACTTTTAGATCAGAAAATATAGCTCAGGTTAATTCAATGATTTTATGATATATTAAAGTTCGTTTATAATAGTATATAAGAGTATTTGTGCTTAAATTATTTATTATAAAAAAACAAAATTAGCATGATGAAAATTGTGTAATGATATTTGAACGACTCAACGTATTTTTATGTAATTGAACATCAGTTATTTTGTTCTTAATAAATAATGATAATGTGATTAGTTTCATACCAATACAAATTGTATATTTAATTATTTGAAGTTATAACTTAGAAAGTTTACAAAGTATTTTGTTGCTTTAAAATTAAATATTTTATAGACATTTATAGGATCTTATTTACTTTTCCATAAAAGTGATTGATTTTTATAAAAGCAAATTTATACTTAATACGATTCGTTTTTTATTGTGAGGTTTCTTTATTACTCTTTCACAGCTACCTTTACCTTTTTCATTACCTAATAATGAAACTTTTGATAGTTTTTATGTAGGTGATAATCAATTATTGTTTGATTCTTTGCAAACCTTATTAGGTAAAGAGAGTTTTAATGCCTTTTATATATGGTCAGCAACGGTTTCTGGCCGTACTCATCTATTACATGCATCAAGTCAAAATAAGTTAGCCAGTTATATTCCTTTAAAACAGTATTATCATTTGGTACCAGAAATTTTACAGGGATTAGATAATTATGATTTAGTATGTTTAGATGATATTGATGCTATAGCGGGTCATAGGGATTGGGAAGAGGCTATTTTCGATTTATTTAATCGATTAACAGAAAAGAACATTACTAAGTTATTAATTACTGCAAGTGCTCCACCTAAACAGATCTCTTTTATCTTACCAGATTTGGTTTCTAGATTGTCTTGGGGGCAAGTTTATCAATTAAAAGAATTAAGTGATGATGATAAACTTAAAGCTTTACAGCTAAGAGCTCAATTAAGTGGGTTTGAATTATCAACAGAAGTTGGGTTATTTTTATTAAAACGTGTAAATCGTGATATGCGAACCTTATTTTCGTTATTAGAGAAATTTGAGGTAGCAACATTAGCTCAACAACGTAAGTTAACTATTCCTTTTATTAAAAATATCTTGGATTTGTAATATGACTAAAAAACCTGAAGCTATCGTATTTTTTGACTTAGATGGTACTTTATTTAATAGCAATATAGATCTATTGCCGAGTTCTTATGATGCAATAAAAAAACTTAAGCAAAATAATATGATACCAATGATTGCAACAGGAAGAACTCCGCTTGAAGTTGTTAATTTGATGAAAGAAACCAACATAGACTCGATTATAGGGATGAATGGACAAGTCGTTGTTTATGAAAAAGAGGTGATATTTACCAATAATATTGATAAAAATGTCATCACTCGGTTATATGAATTTTCTAGAGAAAAGACAAATATTCCTTTGTCTTTTTATAATTACAAGACAATGCGAATTAGTGAAAATAGTCAACCAGCACAAAAATTTTATCACTATTTAAAACAAGATGTTCCACCAGTTGATGATGAAATCTATTTAAAAGAACCTATTCAGATGTTGCTATTACTTTGTGAACAAGGTGAATCGGCTTATTGTGAGTTGTTTCCTGAACTCACTTTTATTCGTAATACTCCTTATTGTGTTGATGTGTTTAATCATGGTGGTTCAAAAGGCAGAGGTATTAAGGAACTTTTAAAAATGAAAGGGTTTGATGATGTGCCAACTTATGCCTTTGGTGATGGTATGAATGATTTAGAAATGTTTCTTACTGTTGATCATCCAATCGCTATGGGAAATGCGGTTGATGGGTTAAAAGACAAAGCTGAATATATAACAGATACCAATGATAATGATGGTATTGCTAAGGCATTAGAAAAATTTGGTTTAATCTAGAATATAAAAAAAATCATCTAATTGGTTAGATTAGATGATTTGTAATTGATTATATTATTATTATTATTTTTATTTTTATTTATTTTTATTAGTGTTGTTTAAAACCAACGTTATTGTTACCAAAACAGTTATCATAATCAAAACCAGTTAACTCTTTAACTAAGCTTCTTATTTCTGGTGTTGCATCTTCTTTTTTACCACCATTTTTCAATCTATCAAGCTCTTGAATAATAAGTGCATGAGTTGATTTGTCTAATTTCATACGATATGTGAAGAAAATACCTAACAATGCCATTCCACACACACCTAAAACTAATACTAAGTTAATTGCTGTAATTGCACTTTGTGGTTGAACCGCATCTACACCAGATACAAAACCAGAATATTTCAATACAATACCTAAGACAAAGACAATTGTTGCGCGCATTAATTTACCCGCCATGGTCATTGCTCCAGCATAAATACCTTCACGGCGTCTGCCTGTTAGTACTTCATCGATATCCGCTAAGAATGTGTATACGCTCCAAGGAATATAATAGACACCACCTGTTCCTAAACCGAACCAAATAGTGATACCAATAACAATCCAAGTAACATGAGGCATGTTAAGGTAGTAGACACCGATATAACCGACTACTGAAGAGATTACGATTAATATAGCAATGACAAATGGTCTTTTAAATCCACGTTTTACACACCAAGCCATGAAGAAAGCAGTTGAAATTAATTGGCAAATACTGCTTAAACTGTTCATTTGCGAAACAAAGGTTTTTGGTTGACCTAAGTTAAAGACAACGAAATAAGTAAACGTTGCAGCAAATAACCATTCAGCACCAAAGCCAAATAGATACATACCTAAGTGGTTTCTAAAGGTTTTTAAACGGAAAGTTGAAAAGACATCGGAAAATAATTTAATAATACTTTCACCAAGACCAGAAGTTGTTTCATCTTCAATTTCATCAACTGATTTTTCCCAACTGTTTAAGTAAAGTAAAATAAGTGCAACTGCCATGATAGATGCGTAAGTTATACCGGTTAATAAAAATGGTAATGGTGATTCTTTTCCATCAAATAAATAGAAAAATACGCCAGGGATAGCCGCAGCTAAGAAGTTAGCAACTTTACCAAACATTGCTTTTGAACCCGCTAAGTAAGTACGTTGATCAAAGTTTTTAGTCATCTCTACTGGTAACGTATTATAGGGGATCATAATCATGGTATAGATGAATTCAAATAAAATATAGGTCGTTAAGTAATACCAGAAATTCATTCCATCAAGCCAAAGTAATGGGTAAATAATCATACATGGAATGGCAAATAAGATGAAAAATCGACGACGTCCAAATCGACGCCCAAGCTTAGTGTGGTTAAAATTGTCAGTAATAAATCCCATTAATGGATTTAAAATCACATCTAAATAAGTCGCAATTGAAAAAATCAACGTTGCTTGAATTGCCGAAAGTCCACAAAAGGTTGTATAAAAGTACAATAACCAAGCAGCACTGATAGCTAACGCACCACTTCCTATTAAATTACCACTACCATACGAAAATCGAGTTAGTAAGGTTATTTTTTTCTGATTATTAGCCATAAATCTATTTTTCCTTAATAATTATGAAATACTGTTTTAAAAATATTATTAAAATAATATTTAATTTATACAAGTTTATTTCAAAATTTTTTTTAGAAATGTGATTTTGGTAACAATTTGGTTAATGTGAAAATTACTATATGTGTAGTATTAAAAAGTAACATTATAAATATCATGTTTTTATTATTTTTTTAGAACTGTTTTTTTAAATTGTGATCTTATTAACAGAAAACATTAATAAAATGTTAAAAAATATAAAACAGCATTTTAAAAAATAGGAAAACAATAATGAGTAATTTTAAATTAAAAAAAATACCGCTTTTAATGTTTCTATCTACCTTTCCTATCTATAGCTTTGCTGGTTCAGGTCAAACCGTTTTTCAATATGAACATAACTGGAAATCAATGGATAGAATTCATGGAGACACCATTAAACTAATACATAAAACAGATAATAATTGGCAATATGAATTCAAATTTGGTGTTACTGAAGGTGGAGGAAACAAACGCGATGTTTTATATGATGATATGCATGGTGGATCAGGTGGTGTCGTTATTCAAAAAAATATCACTCTTGATAATGGATGGGGATCGATAATTCCAGCATTAGAATTAGGATTTAGTAAAGATTTAGTTCTATATCAGCCAGGTTTAAAATACAGTTATAAATTTAATAGTGATTGGTCAAGCAGTATACGTTATCGCTATGAATGGAAAAAAATATCCCAAGCTGAACGCTACAAAACAGCAAAAGTATCTGGCCAGCAAGTTAAATATAAAGCCACAAGTAATAGTGGTAGACACCGCTTTGATTGGGCATTGAACTATTCTGGATTTAAAGCATTCAATCTTGCTTATACCTTTAATTATTACCTTGGTGATTTTACTAATAATTCTTATAAATTTTCTAAAGGGACATTTGAAAAGAATAAATATATTGCTTATAACAACAAAAAAAATGATTATGAACAAGAATTTAAAATAACCTACAATTATTCAAAATTACTTCGTCCTTATTTTTCTATTTCTGATGTATCAAAAAATAAAACAACCGATACAAGGCAAGCTAAGTTTAAAGTTGGTTTCAATTATGCTTTTGGTCAATCAAATAGTAAAGATTCCGATTTTTCCTACAAAACCTATTTTAAATATGCACACCATTATGGTTTAAGTTCTCATTATCATGGCGATAGTTTTGGTTTATACGCAGATTTTGATAAAAAAGGCTATATCGGCCTTAGTTTAAATACCTATAACCAAATAAAAAATAGAATTTTATTTGATGATCTTGTTTCAAGTCATTATCAAATCTATGGCGGTTATAACTTCTATTTAGCTGATCAATGGGTTCTGACACCAAATATCGAAGTTAGATTCTATTCTGGCGGGGGTTATAAAGCGAAAAGTGTCGAAAACTTACCTCATTACCAGTTGGGTGATGTAAGTGATTCACAACGCCCAGGTGTTCGATATTCTCCAGCATTAAAATTGACTTGGTTACAAAGCGATGATGTATCGTTTTATAGTCAATATCGATTTGAATATCGTAAAGTTTCAAGAAGCAAACGCGAAGATAGTGTTCAAGGTTATGTTGATAACCGATCACGTAATCGCTTTGATATTGGAACCGATATTAACCTATCTCCTGATTGGAACATTGGTTATCGCTTTTCATACTTAAAAGGGAACTATGTATTACAAAATGATAAACGACATGATTATCAGCAAGAGTTAGATATAAATTGGCAAGTAACAAAAGCTTGGCAAGTGAATTTTGCCGCAGAAGATGTGGCTAAACGTGTTCATTCTGACTCAAGGGAAACTAAATTAGCCCTAGGATTATCATATTTATTTTAATTTCAGTGAGTTAATAAAAAGTTAGGAAAAACAGTTCGTGGTGAAAAGATGATGAAGAAAACCTTTTTTGGACTTTTATTAGTTGGCGTTTCAATTAATCAAGTATCAGCAAATACAATCATACAAGGTTATGCTTATGCAAATAAACCCATAGACGCATCCGTGATTATTCGTGATGCTAATAATAAAGTTTTACAAACAACCACCAATAATGATGGGTTTTATCGGCAAGATGTATCAAATCTTACACCACCACTGATTGTTTTTACGAACAAAAATTCGCTAGAACGTAAAGCGCATGATGATCAATTTTGTAATGGTAATTGTCTGTTTTCATATGTTTATACCTTACAACAAGATGAAAAAAATACGGTTAATATTAATCCGTTAACTGATTATTTAACCAGTGAGCTGGCTAAGCAAGTTAATCTTATTGGGCCTGAAAAATTTGTTGATAATCCGTTACCTTCTCTTGTGGAAGATGATTTATTAAAGAAAACGTATAATAAATTTCATCTATTATTTGATAAAGCATTGCTTCAAGTAGGTATTGAGGATAACTCTTTTGATCCAATTACGACGAATAGTCGAAAAATAAAAGACTTACTTGATGTTATGTTATTTAATCGAGGATATCATTCCGCAACAGGTCAAATAAGTGAAACGGTATTGCTTGATATGCGTTTTAAACCAATAAGCCAAGATTCACCTTTTGATTATCAACAATCGGTTAAACAAAAAAAAGAAAATATAAACGCTAAAAAACGTATTTTCATTTTGGGAGATTCAACCGCCTCGAATTACGATAAAAAAGTTTATCCAAGAATGGGGTGGGGACAAGTTTTTGATCAGTTCATCAATGATAAAGCAGATACGATTGTCATTAATGGCGCACAATCTGGTCGTTCAAGCCGTAGTTTTAAAACAGAAGGTTGGTTTCACTTGATGAAGCCTTTTATGAAAAAAGGCGATTATATGATCATTGCTTTTGGACATAATGATGAAAAATGTGATGGTAACAATCCGAAACGAGGTAAAGTAGATGTTGCTAATTTATGTACTTACCCTAATGACGATAACAATCAAAAACAACATCCATTAAAACAAGAGAGTATGTCATTTCAATCTTCTCTGGAAAATTACCTTGTTGTGGCAAAAGAGTTAGAGATGACACCTATTTTAATGACGCCAGTTACTCGTTTTAAAGATAAAAATAATAAAATTGCTTATCAAAATAAGAGTAACGATCCTGTTAGTCATATGCATTATACCGCCAATAAACCCGGTTTTGCTTATTGGGGGGATTATTCCAGTACCATTAAACATACCGCTAAAGTCAATCAAGTAACTTTAATTGATTTAGAATCATTAAGTATTGACTTTGCTAATCAACATAAAAATGACTGGCAGTCTTACTGGTTAGTTATTGATCCTAATGATCCTAAATACCCCTACTATAAAAATCAAACTTCTGGCGTGATTAGTAATCCTGATGCTACCCATTTTCAAGAAAAAGGTGCACAAGCGATAGCTAAAATTATCGCGACAGCTATCAACAACGATCCTCAGTTAAAACAAGATTTGGTTGTTGATCTTAATAAAATTCATCAATAAAAATTAAGGTATCAATTAAAATGAAAAAACGACTTATCGCTGTGTTAATTCCATTAGCAATTAACTCATATAGCTTTAACAGTTACGCATTATCACCCGCACCCATAAAAGTTAAACAGGCACTTGATGTTGCACCTGACAATGGCTTTGGTGGATTCAATTCCGCAACAAAGCGTGGAACAACAGGTGGTTCTAAAGCGAAAAAAGAGATGATCTTCCTAGTGAATAATAAGAAAGATCTTCTTGATGCTATTAAGATCAACAAAAATCAACCGCGGATTATTCAAATTTCAGGAGTGATTGATGTTAGTGAAAATAAACCTTATAAAAATTTTGAAGATCAAAAATCACGTTCCCTGATCAAAATTCCTAGTAATACGACGTTAATTGGTGTGGGTGACGATGCGGGTTTTATCAATGGCTCAATTATTTTATCTAATGTAGAGAATATTATTATTCGTAATTTAAAAATTGAAGCACCAATTGATGTTGAACCAAAATTTGAAGAGGGTGATGGTTGGAATGCTGAATGGGACGGTATTAATATTATTTCTTCAAATTATGTTTGGGTTGATCATGTCACTTTTACTGACGGTAAATTTACTGATGATATGTATCAAGAAAAAGATGGCTGGAAATATGTACAACATGATGGTTTATTAGATATTAAGAGTGGTAGCGATTTGATTACTATTTCTTATTGTTTATTTGAAAATCATGATAAAACCATGTTAATTGGGCACAGTGATAAAAATGCTCAACAAGATGAAAATAAATTAAATATCACACTTCATCATAATGTTTTTTCTGATATTACTCAGCGAGCTCCACGAGTTAGGTTTGGCAAAATCCACATGTATAACAACCTTTTTAAAGGGTCAGTTAATAAATCAAAAACGATCTATCCTTACCAATATTCAATTGGTCTAGGCTATAGAGGTAGTGTTATTTCTGAAAATAACCAATTTATGATTGATGGTTTGAAAGATCACTGCAAAGTAGCTAAACAATTTAAAGGTAATAATCTACTAGATAGAAAATCTTTATTTAACGAATCTAAATTGAAATTATCTTCTTGTGATTTTGATGATAATTTGAATTGGTCTGTGCCTTATCAATATAACTTGGATGATATCAAACAGTTTAGCAATAACTACAATCAATTAGTCGGTAATGGAAAGCTTTAAAATTTGTAATAAAAAATGTTAGGACCCATAATGAAAAAAATATTAACTTCAATACTTTGTCTATCTACGCTTTATGCTAATGTTGCTTCTGCACAAGAATGGAAAACGATAGCCTTTGGTCAATCGACAGACTTAAACTTTGCATCGCTTATAAAACCAGAAAAAGTGGGAACCAATAATGCTTGGATAGCTGGTCAAAACGATTATTTAGTTCCAAATCAATCTTATCAGTTACCTGCTGATTTTTATTTAGAAAGTCGTGGAGGTAAAATTGCTAACTCGCATGATGGAATGGTGGTGTTTTATACCCAATTACCGGCTAACCAAACTTTTATATTAGAAAGTGATGTTACCTTAGAGCAAATCGGACCTGAAGTGGATGGTAAAACTCCTGCTGCTCAAGAAGCGGTTGGTTTATTTGCTCGTGATACCATTGGCGTTGCTAGAAGTGAACCGCAACCAGCGGGTTACGAAGAGTTTCCTAATGCTTCAAATGTAATTATGAATGCATTAATTACTCAAAATCAAAAAAATGATAATTTAGTAAAAGTAACTGGCTTAGTACGTGATGGCGTAAAAAAAGCATGGGGTAATGAAGGCATATCAATTGAGAAAGTTGGTTATGTTGAAAATGTTAACTATGTTAATGTGAAAAGTATGCATTTAACAATGACAAGAACAGACAATCAATTTATCTTATCGATGAAAAATAATGCGACAGGTGAAGAGAAACAGTGGGCAACCAATGATTATTCAGGATTTTTAAATCAACAAGATAATAAAAATATTTATGTTGGTTTTTTTGCGTCTAGAAATGCAAAAGTTGAATTTAAAAATTCTAAATTAACGCTTAATGATGAAAAAGTTAACTATGATAAATTGCCGGTTAAACCAGAAGTTATTGTGGATATTAAGCCAACTTTAACCTTATCATCACCACAAAATGTATTTAGTAAAAATTATACATTACAGTTTTTCCCAAATACTTCAGGTACTGTAACCGTTAAAGAAATTAATAAAAAATTAAAGGCGCAAACGGGTAAATTATTACAGTTCCCAACTCAGCTAAAAGAGGGTAGCAATGTCTTTACTGTAGAGTTTAAAGATAAAAGAAAAACTAATACACAAACTTTTATAGTAGATTTAAATCAATCATCAATTGAAGATTTATCTAACATCATTGTTTCACCAGAAGGTAAAAAAGATAATAAAGGTACCGAGCAATCACCAGTGGATTTTAAAACCGCCGTTAATAGTGTTGTTCCAGGTGGTGTTATTCATTTGATGGATGGCTATTACGACGGTATCACTCTTCCAGCTCAATTAAGCGGATTGCCAGATAAATTAAAAACGATACAAGCAATTAATAAACATAAAGCCATTTTTATCAATAACACATTTAAGTTAGACAGCAACTATTGGTCTATTAAACACGTTATCTTTGATGGAAATATTGATGATAAAGATAATAAGCCAGCCTATTTAAGAATTTCGGGTAGTCATAATGTCATTGATCAAGTTATTACCCGTAATAATAGTGATACAGGGCTTGCAATATCAGCCAAAAATAAAAACGAAAATAGAATTTATTGGCCATCTTATAACTTAATTCTTAACTCTGATTCTTATAATAATATGGATAAATCAGGTAAAAATGCGGATGGCTTTGCTGCTAAATTAGGTGTTGGTAAAGGGAATGTCTTTAGAGGATGTATTGCACATAATAATACCGATGATGGGTTTGATCTTTATAATAAAATTGAAGATGGTCCAAATGAACCAGTATTAATTGACAGTTCAGTCACTTATTCAAATGGTTTTCCTTTCTCTAAACCAAACATTGCTAAAGGAAGTATTGGTAATGGCTTTAAATTAGGTGCTGAAGGACAACCAGTAAATCATAAAATTATCAATTCTATTTCATTAAACAATAATATGGATGGATTTACAGATAACTTTAATACTGGTTCTTATATAATGAACAATAATATTTCGATTAATAGTGCAAGATATAATTATATTTTACGAGCTAATCCTTATGCGTTTTTAAAACCAAAGGTGACGTTTGAAAATAACTATTCTATTCGTGATAGCTGGGAATCAGCAATCAAAGATTCATTTGGACCACAGATCAAAAGTAAACATTTTAAATCAGTGGCCAGTGATGAATTATGGCAACGTGATGTTGAATTTAAAATAACTCGAGATGAAAAGGGTAATATTGTATTACCAAAAGAGTTAAAAACCTTAATCGAAAAAAATAAAGCAAAATAATCAAACGATATAATTAAAAGATAGTGCGCTAAGTCTAATAATCAGGCTTAGCGCTTTTTTTATCTTCAAATTTTCCTTTTCCAATCTAATTGCTCAATTTTTATTACATGATAATTAATTGTATTTAAGATTTGTTGCTAAAAAATTAATTAAATTTAATAGTGATATTTAATATCACTCTATTTGAATCTATTAAATAAAGAGATTATAAGAAGTAATGAGAAATGTGCCATTTCATCAATTAAGTTGAAATGACACAAATTTTTAGGATGCAATAAGTAATTAATTCTAAATTAAGCTAGTAAACTTTTGATAAAATCTGTAATCTCAGGATCTTGACTGTTTTCAAATAAACATTTTTGGAAACGTTCGCCTCTGATCGCATCTTTAAGTAATGATTGATCAATCGATTTCAAGGCTTCAATTAAACTTTTTCCAGCTGCATTTTTCATATCATTTAAAATTACGGCATTAGCATTTTGAGATTCGCGACGCTCAGGCGGATAACCTAACCCTTTTTCGCCATCGAATGCTTTTTCAAAAATATAACGAGCATTCAGTTCTGCGCCCCAACCAAAGCCTTTAGCAAAAGCAAGCGATAAAGCATTACCATTATTCACTTGTGCAAATAAGTAAGCATCAGTAGGCTCAATACAATAACCACAGTTAACACCTGGAAATGCATTTAATGCCATTAATGCGCCTTGTCCCGTTCCACAGCCTGTGATAACAAAATCAACAGCTTTGCTGTTTAATAAAATAGCGCTAATAATACCTAAATGAACATAAGTTAATTTTTTATCGTTGTCGCCATCCATACCAACATTAAAAACCGTATGTCCATGTTTCTCAGTTGCGTTTTTTAATTCATTTAAAATAATTGGATTTTTAGCTGCTTGGCTAAATTCGTTCATTAGTGCTATTTTCATAATTTCCCTCTATTTTGATTGAGATAATAACTTATTACATAACAAAGTGTTGTAATTGGTTATTAGTACATTTTACTTTCATTATAAACTTGAAAAAAAATATATCAATTTTTTTAAGTAAAATAAAACGATGTTTTAATAAATTTATTGCAATGTGATGAAAGTCACAAAATCATCAATCTTTTTATATTACTATATTTATAAATGAATATCTTTTAAACATTTGTGTATTTCTATTCAGGGAGTTTATATGGCTAAGGGGAATATCGTAAAGCTATCATATTCATCATTTACTGATGAAGATTCAAAAAATGAAATTATTCGGTTAACACCAGAAGGTATTTTATGCCATCGCAATTATTTCTATCAAAAGTGCTTTACTAATGATGGCCAAAAGCTACTTTTTGCTGGTGAGTTTGATACTAATCGTAACTATTATTTACTTGATATTGAAAACCAAACAGCAAAACAACTAACCGAAGGGCCTGGTGATAATACCTTTGGTGGTTTTTTATCGCCAGATGATAAATTTTTATACTATGTAAAAAACGAACGCAATTTACAACAAGTTAATCTTGAAACTTTAGAAGAAAAAAATGTTTATACTGTACCCGATGAATGGGTAGGTTATGGTACATGGGTTGCCAATAGTGATTGTAATGAAATTGTCGGTATTGAAATTGATAAAAAAGATTGGACACCACTTACCGACTGGACAATATTTAAAGCATTTTATGATAAAAATCCACACTGCCGTTTAATCAAGATTGATATTGAAACGGGTGTAGCTAAAACAGTAATTGATCAAAATGTATGGTTAGGACATCCAATTTTTAGACCTTTTGATGATAATACTATCGCATTTTGCCATGAAGGGCCTCATGATTTAGTTGATGCAAGAATTTGGTTGGTCGATCGTGATGGTAAAAATGAACGAAAAGCCCATGATAATTTACCTGGTGAGAGTTGTACTCATGAATTTTGGGTTCCAGATGGATCAGGACTTGCTTATGTGTCTTATATGAAAGGACAACAAGAACGATATATTCGTCTTTATAATCCTGTGACGAATGAAGATAAAGAAATTATGGAGATGCCAGCTTGTTCACACTTAATGAGTAATTTTGATGGTACGCTGTATATTGGAGATGGAACTGGCAGCCCAGTTGACGTAATTGATACCAGTGGTTACAAAATTGAAAATGATCCATGGCTTTATATTTTAGCACCTAAAACAAAAACAGCACATAAATTGGTTAAACATAATAGTACATGGCGAGTTTTAGATGGCGATCGTCAAGTGACTCATCCTCATCCATCATTTTCACCTGATAATAAATACGTTTTATACTCATGTGATGCACAAGATGAACCTGCACTTTATTTAACCAAAGTGCCTGCTAACATATTAGAAGAAATGTGATAGACCCTTTTTGTCTATCATAACGATAACGGAGAATATAATTATGTCGATTTTAAATAAATTTTCACTCAATAACAAAATAGCGCTGGTAACCGGCGCTTCATATGGCATCGGTTTTGAGATAGCAAAATCATTAGCGAGTGCTGGAGCGAAAATCGTATTTAATGATGTGGTACCTGAAAATTTACAAAAAGGCCTTGATGCTTATAAAGAGGCTGGTATTGATGCACATGGCTATCTATTTGATATTACAGATGAATCGGTTGTTGAAAAATCCATTGCTCAAATTGAAAAAGAACATGGTGTGATTGATATTTTAGTGAATAATGCTGGCATTATTCAACGCAAATCAATGCTTGAAACAAGTGCTGCTGATTATCGAAAAATTATTGATATCGACCTTACCGGTCAATTTATTATGGCAAAAGCGGTTCTTCCTTCAATGATCAAAAAAGGCAGTGGTAAAATTATTAACATCTGTTCAATGATGAGTGAGCTTGGCCGTGAAACGGTTGTTGGTTATGCCTCCGCTAAAGGTGGTTTAAAAATGTTAACTAAAAACATCTGTTCTGAATTTGGTCATGCCAATATTCAATGTAATGGTATTGGTCCGGGTTATATTGCCACTCCTCAAACTGCACCATTACGTGAAAAACAAGCAGATGGTTCTCGTCACCCATTTGATCAGTTTATTATTGCTAAAACACCTGCAGGACGATGGGGTACTCCTGATGATTTAGCCGGTGCAGCCGTATTTTTAGCATCTGAAGCTTCAAATTTTGTCAACGGTCATATTCTTTATGTTGATGGTGGTATTTTGGCTTATATTGGTAAACAACCTTAATTAAATAAGCTTAAAAATTAGTTAATTTAAGAGATAATAAAATAAAGATATATTTTTATTATCTCTTGTTTATTTTATGAATTTAGGAGTCATGTCATGTTTTGTTTTAATTCGGATATTGAATTAATTGATTTAGGAAATGGCGTTAAACGTAAAGTTTTAGCGCATGATGGTAATATGATGGCGGTTGAAGTTCATTTTGAAACAGGCGCTATTGGTGCAATGCATCATCATCCACACGAACAACTCACTTATGTTTTATCGGGTGAATTCGAATTTACTATTGGTGATGAAACCAAAATTGTTCGTACTGGCGATACGTTATATAAAAAGCCTAATATTGAGCATGGTTGCGTTTGCAAACAAGCGGGTGTGTTGCTTGATATGTTTACTCCGCAGAGATTAGATTTTTTATAAAATAGCTAGTAACGACTCATTATTAATTATGATATACTTTCGATAGTTTTTATTTGTTCTAGTTGATCGTTTAATAATAGAATAATGACTAATTTTTAGTAAGGAGATGTGCTAATAATGAATGATAGCTCACCAGAATCGGTTGCTTCGGTTTTAAAAGTTTTCGGAATTTTAGAAGCTTTATCTGAATCTAAAGACATTGCTATATCAGAATTATCGCAAAAAGTAATGATGCCAAAAAGCACAGCTTATCGATTTTTACAAACCATGAAATCATTAGGTTATGTTAATCAAGAAGAAGATTCAGATAAATATTCTCTTAATTTGAAATTACTTGATTTAGGTAACCGTGTGCTTTATCACCAAAACTTTTTAGCTATTGCTGATTTAGAGATGAGAAAGTTAAGGGATAAAACAAAAGAAACGATTCATTTAGCCGTTCGTGAAGGTGACCAAATTATCTACATTAATAAAGTGGCATCAGAACAATATAGTCTGTGTTTAACGTCTAAAATAGGTAATCAAGCGACTGTTCATGCTAGTGGATTAGGTAAAGTATTATTAGCTTGGTTAGATGATGAAAGCAAAAAAAGCTTAGTTGATGGTATAGATTTTGTTCAATACACACCTAAAACTATTACAAGTAAAGAGGCATTTTTTGCTGAACTTGATGAAGTTAAACGTTTAGGCTACGGCAAAGATGATGAAGAATCTGAGCTTGGTTTACGTTGTTTTGCGGTACCCATTTATAATCGTTTAGGCAATATTATTGCTGCCTTAAGTCTATCAACCTCAATTTTTAGATGCAGTACTGAGGAAGATGAAGCTAAACTAGTGAGTGAAATTAGTCAAGCTGCAGCAAAAATATCTGAATTAATTGGTTATAATAAGCAGTCAAAATCATCAGATTAACGATAATTATTGATAAATAACCCCTAAACTTACTGCTTGGCTTGCTCCTGTTACTTCTGGAATATTTGATGGAAGATTATTGATTTTACAATAAGCAAGCCAAGCAAAAGCAATCGCTTCCATATCATCACCATTTATGCCTTTTGTATCTGTTGTTAATACTGTCCATGACGGAAGCAATCGAGATAAACGCGCCATAAGAAGAGGGTTTTTTGCGCCACCTCCACACACTAACAGCTCACAAGATAATCTATTTTCTATTGGTAATTTCTTTATTTCATTGGAAATAGATAAAGCAGTCAACTCAACTAAAGTTGCTTGGATATCGTGCGCAGCTAAATTGAAGCCTGCTAATTTATTGTGTAACCAAGGTAAATTAAATAGTTCTCGACCCGTACTTTTAGGTGCAGGCATTTGAAAATAATTTTCCTTATAAAGATAATCTAATAAATCTTGGTTAATGTTCCCCGTTTTTGCCCATAATCCATCTTGATCATAGTTTTTACCTAACTGCTCTTTGATCCATCCATCGAGTAATACATTACCTGGACCTGTGTCATAACCTATTACAGGATATTGAGGTATTAAAACAGTGATATTACTTATTCCTCCAATATTAAGTATCACACGATTGATATGTGGATCTTGCAATACAGCTTTATGAAAAGCTGGCACCAGTGGTGCGCCTTGACCACCATAAGCCATATCTTTACGGCGAAAATCTGCGATAGTGGTTATGCCTGTTTTGGCTGCAATAATATTGGCATCTCCAATTTGCATGGTAAACGGATTTGCGCCACTTGGTGCATGGTAAATGGTTTGCCCATGACATCCTATAGCTGTAATTTGGTGTTTTTTTATCTGATTATCTTTTAAAAATTGATTTATGCTATCAGCAAAAAGCTGCCCAAGTATGTGATCAATTTCACCTAAATTTTGCAATGAGGTTTGTTTGGTTTCGCATAACGTCAGTAGAAGTTGTTTTAAATGGGCTGGCATTGGATAACAATCACTAGCGATTGATGTAACTTTTTTTTCTGTTATATTCACTAAAGCAATATCAATACCATCCATACTGGTACCAGACATTACACCAATATATAAATTTTGCATAATGTTATCCTTGTCGAATGATTTTACCCGTTCTTATATCTCTAATTTCAGAAGGTTGTAAGCGATGGCCGGTTTCACCGTTTAATACAGGAAAATCGTCCCCAAATTGTCTTTTGACTTCCAAAACAGTTCGACAGGGATTATGACCTGAAAGATTAGCACTTGATGAAACGAGTGGTTTACCAAATAGATCACAAAGCTGACAAACTAAAGGATGATCAGTGACTCGCACCGCGATAGAATCAAATTTACCCGTTAAAAAATAGGGAGTCGTTCTATTTTTGGGAAAAATCCAAGTGACTGGTCCGGGCCAGCTCGTAAATGCTAACTGCTTTTGTTCTTTATTAAGGGATGAATCATCAATATAAGGGAGTAATTGTTGATAATGACTTGCAATTAAAATTAGCCCTTTATCAATTGAGCGCTGCTTTAACTTTAGTAGGGTTAGTACAGCAGCTTCACTGTTAGGATCACAACCCAATCCAAAAACCGCTTCGGTCGGGTAAGCAATAACATCACCCTTTTTTAAACGATCATTACATTCTGATAGTGTTAATAAATTTGTCATTAAGATTTAAATGTTAATTAAAACGATTGAAAATTATATTAAACCTAGGGATTTAGATTTGCAAATTAGCTGAGATTAATTTAAAACATCACAATTATCGATAATAAAACACAATGATTAAGAATTAAAACTGACAGTTTGGGCAGGTTTACAAATAACCTTATTATTGCCAATTCATTTGTGGGTAATTGATTGCTGTTAATTCAACTGCTTGCTGCATATTGATAATTTTGACTCTTGGATCAATAAATGGCTGTAAACCACGTGCTTGAATATCATTATCAATAATGTAGCAATGTGCAGTTTTCTTGATAATTTCATCCAATAATGGATTATCTTGTAGCGCAATAATCACACCGTTTTGCCAAAATAAAACGGCATCTTGTTGCGATATTAATTGTGTATCTACGATTGATTGATTAGCGGTTGAAATAGTATGTAACATAATTCTCACTTTTTATACTGAAACGTATAGTTAACCTGAAACTTTTTGACAGAAAAGCAAGTTAATCTTGCTTGGTACATCTTTAATGGTTATTAGTATATAATAAGGACTATTTATTGAGCAAAGAATTCATCATGAAACCTATTATTTTAGCCGATGAGCAAGCAACCATTTCATTGGGTGGCAAACTTGCTAAGCAATGTTTAAACTATTTATCCACACATGATGATACGATAGTTATTTATTTAATGGGTGACCTTGGTGCAGGTAAAACCACATTTAGTCGTGGATTTTTACAACAATTAGGTCATATAGGTAATGTCAAAAGTCCAACATATACTTTAGTTGAACCTTATCAGTTTAGTGATTTCTCTGTTTATCATTTTGATTTATACAGGTTAATTGATTCTGAAGAACTTGAGTTTATGGGTATTCGTGAATATTTTTCTTCGCGTTCGATCTGTTTAGTTGAATGGCCTGAACAAGCACAAGGTATATTACCAAGTGCTGATCTCGAAATTCATTTGGCTTATTTAGCCTGTGAGCGAACGGCTTGTGTGCAAGCAAAAAGCGAAAAGGGTCGAACTATTATTAATCTTTAACAATAAACATTAACGGTAAAAGATCATGAAAAAATTACTTACTTTCTTAATGTTATTAGTGTTTTGTAGTTCAGCTTATGCAACTAAAGTAGTGATCGCCGTTGATGCAGGGCATGGTGGTAAAGATTCTGGTGCAATAGGTCAAAGTAATTTATATGAAAAGACTGTTACGTTTTCAATTGCCAAAAAATTGACTAATTTGTTAAATAAAGATCCTAGTTTTAAAGGAGTATTAACCCGGAGCAGTGATACTTTTATCTCGGTTCCCCAGCGTTCAGACATTGCTCGAAAAAATAAAGCTAATTTATTAGTTTCAATTCATGCTGATGCAGCGCCAAATCGTAATGCAACTGGCGCATCAGTTTGGGTTTTATCGACCAAACGAGCCGATACTGAGCTTGGTCGATGGCTTGAACAAGATGAAAAAAAATCTCAATTATTAGGCGGGGCTGGTGATGTTCTCGCTGACGATAATAATCGTCACTTAAATCAAGCGGTGTTAGATTTACAATTTTCTTATTCTCAGCGAGTAGGTTATGAATTAGCAACGCAAGTTTTAAAATCAATCAAAAGTGTAACTAATCTTCATAAAAATCTGCCGGAACATGCAAGTTTAGGTGTTTTACGTTCACCTGATATCCCATCGATTTTAATTGAAGTTGGTTTTATTTCTAACCAAGAAGAAGAGCGTCTGTTAAGCAGTAATGCCCATCAAGATAAGATTGCTAAAGCCATTTATCAAGGTATAAAAAACTACGTAAAACAGAACCCTAAATTTGGAGAACAACATTAATGGCAATCCACATTCTATCTCCCCAATTAGCAAATCAAATTGCAGCAGGTGAGGTAGTAGAGCGCCCCGCATCGGTTATTAAAGAATTAGTTGAAAACAGCCTTGATGCGGGCAGTACTCAAATTGATATAGATCTTGAGCAAGGCGGCTGTAAATTAATTCGTATTCGTGATAATGGTTGTGGAATTAATAAAGATGAATTAGCCCTTGCTTTAGCTCGTCATGCAACCAGTAAAATCAGTACGTTAGATGATTTAGATGCAATTATTAGTCTTGGATTTCGTGGCGAGGCATTAGCAAGTATTAGTTCTGTTTCTAGATTAACATTAACATCGAGAACCGCTGAACAGTCTGAAGCATGGCAAGTTTATGCGGAAGGTCGAGATATGACGCCAACTATTAAACCAGCGGCTCATCCCATTGGCTCAACAGTTGAAGTTCTTGACCTATTTTATAATACTCCAGCAAGGCGCCGTTTTTTAAAAACAGAAAAAACCGAATTTATGCATATCGAGGAATTTGTACGTCGCATTGCACTGGCTCGTCCTGATGTCTCTTTTAATTTGCAACATAACGGTAAATTGGTTAAACAGTATCGAGCATCAAAATTAGAAAAAAGGGTGGAATTAGTTTGCGGCCGAGCGTTTATGCAAAAAGCGGTAAAACTGGATTGGCAACACGATGATTTAGTGATTCAAGGCTGGGTTACTAGTAGTGAAAGTAGCGAACTGCAATACTTTTATGTTAATGGTCGTGTCATAAAAGACAAATTGCTCAATCATGCATTGCGACAAGCTTACAATAGCCGTACTCATGAACAACAGAGTTATGTTGTATTTTTACAAATTGATCCTAAGCAAGTCGATGTTAATGTACATCCAGCAAAACACGAAGTTCGTTTCCATGAAGCGAGATTAGTACATGATTTTGTTTATCAAGCAATTGTCATGGCACTTGAATCAAATCAACAGCTCGCATATAACGAAAAAATGGTAATGGCTCCAAATCGACAAGCTGCTGGTGAAAACATCTTTAATCAAAAAATCGAAACTGAGCAGAAAAATTATCCAACAATTGGCTCGTTACCTAAAAAACCAATTAATCATATTAAAGAAAATGCAATTTATGGTCAGTTAGTCGAAACGAAACCAAAAGTTGAATTAGAAAAAACTCAGCCACAATCCTTTCAATCGACAGAAGATAAGGATGCAATAACCGCATCACAACAGGCAGTTATTGAGGCACTATTTCCTAAACGAAATGTGCCATTACAATCATTACAACAACAACTTGACAGTTCATCGTTAGTGCAATTTGGCCGAGTATTAACGGTCATTCAATCTGATGTGGCATTGCTTGAAAAGTATGAAGATAATCAGCAAAAATTAATGTTGATGAAATTACCGGTTGCCCAACAAAAAGTAACGGCAATTAAATTATTATCTCAAGAATCTGAAAAATTATTAATTCCTTTAACGATATTAATTGATCATAAAGAACAGCAAGTTTTTACGAGTTATCAAAAACAATTAAATTTTTTAGGTTTTGATTTTTATGTAGATAAAGCAAAATTACATTTACAAAGTGTGCCAAAAATGTTGCGGACTATGAATTGGCAACAAATCTTGCCAGCATTAATTAGTTTTTTATCAGAATCAGAACAAGTAGTATTAGATCCAACACAAATAGCTAATTGGTTAGCCAATCAATATGATGACGGCCATGCAGTATGTTGGAGCGTAGCGAAAGTGATTCAGTTATTAGCTCAGTTAGAACAGATAGATATTAATCTGTTACAGCAACAAACATTTTTATATCCAGTTAATATACAATTATTTACTCAATCGATTTTATCATGAACAAACCAAAAATTATTTCTTTAATGGGGCCGACTGCATCTGGTAAAACGGCATTTGCTATGGCTCTTTATGAGCGTTATCCTATTGATATTATAAGTGTTGATTCAGCGCTCATTTATCGTGGCATGGATATTGGAACAGCAAAACCAACAAAAGCAGAGCTACAGAAATATCCACATAAATTGATTGATATTTGCGATCCTGCACAAAGCTATTCGGCAGCTAATTTTCGGCATGATGCGATTGTCGAAATCGAAAAGACTCTAAGTAAAGGACGTATTCCATTGTTAGTCGGTGGCACCATGTTATATTTTAAAGCGTTAATTGAGGGGTTGTCACCGCTTCCTGTTGCTAACACGGAAATACGTAAACAAATAGAGGAAAAAGCCAATAAAATGGGGTGGCAAGCGATTCATGAAGAATTGCAAAAAGTTGATCCAGTATCGGCTGAGCGTATCCATCCTAATGATCCACAGCGCCTAAATCGTGCTTTGGAAGTTTATCTTATTACAGGTAAAAGTTTAACTGAGCTAACCCAAGAAAGTGGTGAAGCTTTGCCATATGATGTTATGCAATTTGCTATCATGCCAGATGATAGGGCTGAACTTCATCAGCGTATTGAGCAGCGTTTTTTACAGATGTTAGATCAAGGTTTTGAAAATGAGGTCAAGACGCTTATGCAACGATCTGATTTACATTTAAACTTACCCTCTATACGCTGTGTTGGTTATCGCCAAATGTGGGAATACTTAAATGGAGATACCAGTTATGATGAAATGGTATTCAAAGGAATTTGCGCGACTCGTCAATTAGCAAAACGGCAAATTACCTGGCTTCGTGGTTGGAAGCAGCCTATAACGTGGTTAAATAAAAATAATATGGAAAATATTTTCAATCATCTCTTTTAATTTCAAATAGATATTTTTGTTGCTTATTCCTTGGTCTTTTTATTTATTGATAGTTTATTTAGTTTTGTTAAAATATTTTAAGTTAATGAGGCGGTTTCGTATATTTTTTTGTCTAGTTAATGTAAATTTATTAAAATTTTAGTTATTTGTGCATAAATTGCTATTGATCGGTTCAAGTGCCGTCTTTTTTATGTTATTTTGGTATTTACTTACGTAAATATTCTATAATTGCAATTACAGTAGATATTTATTTTTGAAAATATAATTTCAATCTTCATATTATTTCATTTTAAAGGATAATCTCATGTCAAAAGGGCAGTCATTACAAGATCCTTATTTGAATTTGCTTCGTCGCGAGCATATTCCTGTATCAATTTATTTGGTTAATGGTATTAAATTACAAGGTCAAATCGAATCATTCGATCAATTTGTTATATTACTAAAAAATACTGTAAGCCAAATGGTTTATAAACATGCTATCTCAACAGTTGTACCATCAAGATCAATTTCTGGATTAGTATCTCAGCCAGAAGAGGAAAATGGAAACTGATTAAATCAGCGGAGAATCTGATTGTTTGAGCGATATAAGGGCGGAGAATCTGCCTTATTAGTCCATGTTTTCCTTCCTCAAGAAAGCGATATCGAGGATCTAAAAGAGTTTGAAGTATTGGTTACTTCTGCTCAAATAGAGATTCTCGATATTGTGACAACATCAAGAAAAACACCTCAAGCCAAATATTTTATTGGTGAGGGTAAAGCCCTAGAAATTGCAGAAAAAGTTAAAGAACTACAAGCTTCAGTTATTTTAGTTAATCATACATTGACGCCTACTCAAGAACGGAATCTAGAAAAACTATGTGAATGTCGCGTTGTGGATCGAACTGGTTTGATTTTAGACATTTTTGCTCAACGAGCAAGAACGCATGAAGGTAAATTACAAGTTGAATTAGCACAATTGCAATATTTATCCACTCGTTTAGTCCGCGGATGGACACATTTAGAACGACAAAAAGGTGGTATTGGTTTACGAGGACCTGGTGAAACACAGTTAGAAACCGATAGACGTTTGATTCGTCATAGAATTCAGTTAATTTTATCAAGATTGGCTAAAGTAGAAAAACAGCGTAATCAAAATCGTCAATCAAGAAATAAAGCCGATTTATCTACGGCATCTTTAGTTGGATATACCAATGCAGGTAAATCAACACTATTTAATGTTCTAACGAATGCCGATGTTTATGCGGCTGATCAGTTATTTGCTACACTTGATCCTACCTTAAGAAGGATTACAGTCGATGATGTAGGCGAAGTGGTATTGGCTGATACCGTAGGTTTTATTCGTCACTTACCTCATGATCTGATTGCGGCTTTTAAAGCAACATTGTTAGAAACGCAAGAAGCCGCTTTATTGTTGCATGTTATAGATGCGGCGGATCCTAATATGTTGGATAATATACATGCAGTAGAAGAAGTACTATTTGAAATTGATGCACATGATATTCCAACATTGTTAGTAATGAATAAAATTGATTTAATTGAAGGTAGACAGCCAAGTATTGATCGTGATGAAGAAGGAGTCCCAATTCGTGTTTGGATTTCTGCACAAAATGGTTTAGGATTAGATCTATTATTTATAGCATTAAAAGAAAGGCTTGCTAAACAGATTCAAGTTTGCCAGTTGAATTTACCAGCTCATTTGGCAAAACTCAGAAGTCGTTTTTACCAGTTAAATGCAGTAGAACGTGAATTTATTAATGATGATGGTAGTTTTCGACTAGATGTGAGAATGCCGTCTATTGAATGGAATCGTCTCTGTAAACAGGAGCCAGATCTGTTATACTTAATTAATACGCAAAATAACAACTAATCGTTAAATGGAGCATATAAAATATGGCGTGGAATCAGCCCGGAAATAACGGACAAGATAACGATCCATGGGGAAGTAACAACAAAAAACTTTCCAATTCAACAAATGATATATTGGATAAAATTAAAGATTTTCTAAAAAAAGGTAATTTAGGCAATAACAATGGTGGTTCATCAAAAACTAAATTACCGATGAGTCCATCAAAAATTATTGCTATAGCATTTATTGCTATAATTTTTATCTGGGGTCTAAGTGGGTTTTATACCATTAATCAAAGTCAGAGAGGCGTGATTACCCGCTTTGGTCAAGTTCAACCTGAAATTGTTCAACCTGGATTAAATTGGAAACCTACCTTAATCGATAAAGTCTATGTTGTTGACACCCAAGGTACTCGAAATTTCAATGTTCAAGGCTTTATTGTTACTACAGGTGAAAACCTTGTCTTTGTTGAGATGAATGTACAATATCGTATCAGCAACCCATTAAAATATTTATTCAATGTTACTAATGTTGAAGATAGCCTACGCCAAGCTGCAGATAGTGCCCTTCGAACCGCTGTAGGTAGCTCTAATATTGATGCTATCATTTCCGATGGTCGTTCAATTCTTGAAAGTAGCACCAGAGATGAACTTGTTAATGTAATAACCCATTATGATATGGGAATTAATATTGTTGATTTAAACTTCCAAGTGGCTCGTCCACCGGATGAGGTTCAAGATGCCTATGATGATGCAATTCGTGCTCAAGGCGATAGTGAGCGTGAAATCAAACAAGCAGAAGCTGATAAAGTCCAATTAGTTCAGCAAGCTGAAGGTAAATCGGCAAGAATTTTAGCTGATGCTAATGCCTACAAAGTTCGAGTAGAACTTGAAGCGGCAGGTGATGTTGCACGTTTTGAACAAATTTTACCGCAATATAAAGCAGCTCCTGAAATAACTAAAGAGCGTTTATATATTGAAACGATGGAAAAAATATTAGAGAAAACTAATAAAGTCATCGTTAGTGATAAAAGCGGTAATTTAATGGTGTTACCATTAGAACAATTATTAAAAAATAAAAGCGAAAAAGTATCTACACCAACTGTAAATCAAAATAGTGACTATAATTTTAATATGCCAAGTTCTTCTGAAGCGATAAAAAGTATACCTCAAACAGCAAGTGAATCACAAAAAAGTGCCACAACAAGTAACAGTAGTTCTACTGGTAACACAGCAAGAACTATGCGAACTATGGGACAATAATAAGGAGAAAGATGAATATGCGTAAATTATTGATTCCTGTTGTTTTAATTTTAATTGGTATGTTCTTTTCCAGCGCTTATGTGATAGAAGAAGGGACACGTGGTGTTGTTTTAAGATTTAATAAAATTATTGGATTATCTAATCCAGGATTACATTTTAAAGTTCCGGGTATGGATAGCATCAAAGTTATTGATGCAAAAATTCAAACAACTAATAGTTCTAATAACAGCAAAGAACAACGATTTTTTAACGTACAAAAGAAAGAATTGATTGTTGATTATTTTGTTCAGTGGAAAATTGTTGATTTTAACCGATATTATGAAACAGTTGCTGGTGGTAATAATGTTGAAGATTTACTTTTAGCGCGTTTAAATGGTCGTCTAAGAGCTGAAATCGGTAAATTAAGCAATAAAGACATTATTAATGATTCTAACGCTGATACTAAATCACGAAATTCTTTGATGATTCGAGTTAAAGATGCTTTAAATGGCAATCATCAAGACTCAGTTGACTCAGCACCAATTGACAAATTGGTTGCTGACACTCAAAAAGATCCTGAAAGCAATAAAACCAGCCTAAGAGCATTTGGTGTTGAAGTCATTGATGTGCGAATTAAACAGATTAACTTCCCTGCTGAGGTTTCTGGTTCCATTTATGCAAGAATGCGAGCAGAACGTGAAGTTATTGCACGTGATAAACGTTTTGAAGGTGTTAGAAAAGCTGAGGAAACAAGAGCAACAGCTACACTTGAAGCAACCAAAATATTATCAGAAGCAGAGCGTCAATCTCGTATTATCCGCGGTGAAGGTGATGCTAATGCGGCAAAACTATACGCTGATGCCTTTGGCAAAGATATGGTGTTTTTTAGTTTTATTCGTAGTTTAAAAGCGTATGAACAAAGCTTTACAGGCAATGATGTGATGGTCATTAGTCCTGATAGTGAGTTTTTCCAGTATATGAAATTGAAATCAAATAAATAACAGAATGAGTAAACAGTCTATGAGTAATAATGTTGTTGTGTTAGGTACACAATGGGGTGATGAAGGCAAAGGTAAAGTTGTCGATTTACTTACTGAAAAAGCAAAATATGTTGTTCGTTATCAAGGCGGACATAATGCAGGTCACACATTAGTTATTAATGGTGAAAAAACTGTACTACACTTAATTCCATCAGGAATTCTGCATAATAATGTTATTAGTATTATTGCTAATGGCGTAGTGCTTTGCCCTGATGCTTTAATGAAAGAGATGAAAGAACTTGAAACTAGAGGTATCCCCGTTAAAGAAAGACTACTCATCTCTGAATCGTGCCCATTAATTTTGCCTTATCATATTGCATTAGATCAAGCTCGAGAAAAAGCTCGTGGTAATAAAGCTATTGGTACTACTGGTCGCGGCATTGGACCTGCTTATGAAGATAAAGTTGCGCGTCGTGGACTTCGTGTCGGGGATTTACTTGATAGAGCGGTATTTGCTGAAAAATTAAAAGAAGTGATGGAATACCATAACTTTCAATTAGTTAATTACTATAAAGCCGATGCAGTTGATTATCAGAAAGTTCTTGATGACACATTAGCAATTGCTGATACTTTAGTGTCTATGATTGCCGATATTCCTGCACTTTTAGAAGATGCACGAAAAAAAGGCGAAAAAATTATGTTCGAAGGAGCACAAGGTACATTACTTGATATTGATCATGGTACTTATCCTTACGTGACCTCTTCTAATACAACCGCAGGTGGAGTAGCAACTGGTTCTGGTTTTGGTCCTCGTTATGTTGGTTATGTATTAGGGATTGTTAAAGCCTACTCCACACGAGTTGGGGCAGGACCTTTCCCTACAGAATTATTCGATGAAACGGGTGAATACCTTTGTAAACAAGGGAATGAATTCGGTGCAACAACAGGTCGTCGTCGTCGTACTGGATGGTTAGATGCGGTTGCTGTTCGAAAAGCAGTACAACTTAATTCTGTTTCTGGATTTTGTTTAACAAAACTGGATGTACTCGATGGTCTTAAAGAAGTTAAAATTTGTGTAGGCTATCAATTACCAAATGGTGATGTAATAAAAAATGCACCAGCAGCAGCTGAAGATTGGAGTTTAGTAAAACCAGTTTATGAATCAATGCCTGGTTGGAGTGAATCAACATTTGGAATCAAGAACTATGATGCACTACCACAAGCTGCAAAAGCCTATATCAAACGAATTGAAGAATTAACGGAAACACCCGTTGATATTATTTCAACAGGTCCGGATCGTAGTGAAACCATGATTTTACGAGATCCATATTCAGTATAATTTTAAATTAAGAAAAATCGGGATAATTATCCCGATTTTTTATTTTAAGCTAATTAACAAAGTATAATGATTAAACCTATAAGAGGATATTATGACAAAAATAGGGACACCATTATCACCTAGTGCAACAAAAGTTTTACTTTGTGGCGCTGGAGAACTAGCTAAAGAAGTTGTGATTGAATTACAACGATTAGGTTGCGAAGTTATTGCTGTTGATCGTTATGCTAATGCCCCCGCGATGCAAGTTGCACATCGTTATCATATAATCAATATGTTAGATGGTGATGAACTAAGAAACGTCATTGAAACTGAAAAACCTGATTATATTGTTCCTGAAATAGAAGCAATTGCCACTGATACCTTAGTTGAGATGGAAAAAAAAGGTTTTACTGTAATCCCAACGGCCAAAGCCACTCAATTAACAATGAATCGTGAAGGCATACGTCGCCTTGCGGCTGAAAAATTAAAGTTACCGACTTCACCTTATCGTTTCGCTGCAAATAAAACAGAATTTAAACAAGCGATAACAGAGATCGGTTTTCCTTGTTTTGTCAAACCAATTATGAGTTCTTCTGGTAAAGGTCAATCATTATTACGAAGTGAAGTCGATATTGATTCCTCATGGACCTATGCTCAAGAAGGCGGTCGAGTTGGTGAGGGAAAAGTAATAATAGAAGGCTTTGTGGATTTTGATTACGAAATTACCTTACTTACTGTCAAACATATCAATGGTATTTCATTCTGTGAACCTATCGGTCATCGTCAAGAAAAAGGGGATTATCGAGAATCTTGGCAACCACAGCAAATGTCTAATCAAGCCTTAAATCTAGCAAAAGAAATTGCAACAAAAATAACTGAAGCGCTAGGAGGACGAGGTTTATTTGGTGTAGAATTGTTTGTAAAAGGTGATCAAGTTTGGTTTAGTGAGGTTTCCCCTCGTCCACATGACACAGGTTTGGTGACATTAATATCTCAAAACTTGTCCGAATTTGCATTGCACGCCAGAGCTATATTGGGATTACCTATTCCTAATATTGAACAATACGGAGCTGCAGCTTCAGCAGTGATTTTAGTAAATGGTTCTTCAAAACAAGTTACATTTGCTAATTTAGAAAAAGCATTACAAGAACCACATACAGATATACGTTTATTTGGTAAACCTGAAGTAGAAGGTGTAAGACGAATGGGAGTCGCATTGGCGAAAGCCGAAACGAATTCCGAAGCGGTAAATAAAGCAGTAAGTGCAGTTAAACAACTCAAAATAACGCTATAACGCACTGTTTTGAATAAAAAGCAATCAATCAATTCAAAAATAGCAAAATTTCTAAAATAGGGGTTGACGAGTGCAAGTGAAGTGAGTAACATACGCAACCCTTGAGACAGCAAACTAAATAACAAAACATTTAGTTAAATGAAAAAGCTGTCAGCTCTTTAAAAAGAAGAAACAGACAATCTGTGTGGGCACTTGCGAGACGAAAGATTAAAGTCTACGGACTAAA
>NZ_JACFQU010000067.1:0-279 GCF_016101285.1 Gilliamella sp. W8136 | reverse complement strand
TTTCATACTGTTTTAATCGTGATATCCCTTTTTGAAGCATATCTGTCACCAAGGTCAAACGTGCATTTTTAGCCACTTTATAAGCTATTACTTCTTGATTATATAAATCGATAATGGGGGATAGGTAAATTTTCTGTTCATTTACCTTAAATTCTGTGACATCTGTCACCCATTTTTCATTCGGTCTCGATGACTCAAAATCTCTTTTAAGATAATTATCGGCTGTTTTACCTGTCTCTCCACGATAAGAACGATATTTTTTAGGTCTTACTGTCGATT